>NZ_JBHSQJ010000173.1:41901-48199 GCF_042658505.1 Streptacidiphilus monticola
GAGCGGCGCGGCCCGCGCCCCCAAGGGGCCTGCCGGGCCTGCTACTTCGCGTCGATCGCGTTGACCCACTTGGTCAGGTTGGCCGGGGACATGTCCTCGCCGTTGTAGGTCGGGTACGCGGACGTGCCGTTGAGCAGGACCGTGGGGGTGGACGAGAAGCCCGACTTGTCGAAGTCGCTCTGGACGGCCTTGACCCAGTTGCCGAAGCTGTTCCCGTTCACGCAGGACTCGAAGGCGGGCGTGTCCAGCCCCGGCACCTTCTTGGCCAGGGTGATAAGGACGCTCTTGTCCGCCCACTGGTCGACCGTCTCGTCGGGCTGGTTGGTGTACAGCACGTCGTGGTACGCGTGGAACTTGCCCACGTTCTGCGCGCAGGCCAGCGCGTTCGCGCCGTTCTTGGAGCCCGATCCGCCGTCGTGGCGGTCGATGAACGAGACGACGTGGTACTGGATCTGGACCTTGTTCGCCGCCTCGAGCGCGTTGATCGTCGGACGCATCGTGTTCTCGAAGGAGCCGCAGGCGGGGCAGCGGGGGTCCTCGTAGATGGTCAGCGTCGCCTTGGCCGACGTGTCGCCGACCGGGATGACCAGCCTGCTGTTGCCCACCGTCCCCGCCGGGGCGTCCTTCGCGGCGTCGTAGGCCGGGGCCCGGTTGCTCTGCACCAGGATGCCGACGACGACCGCGACGACGAGCACGACCAGCACCACCCCGATGATGGTGAACTGCCGTACCCGCTTGGCCTTCGCGGCCTCGCGGGCGCGCTCCTCCCGCAGCCGGGAGCGCGCGTCCCGCTTGCCGTCTTCGTTCTTCTTGCTCATGCCCATCCACTACGTCGCGCTGACGGACCGTCCGCCAGCAGGCTGTCGGCGGCGAGGAAGGTGCGCGGCCGCCACAGCAGCCATCCGGCGAGCAGCAGGAAGCCGCAGTCGCGCAGGATCTCCTGCCAGTACGCCGTGTGCGAGGCCGCGACCGCGCCACCGCCGCCGAAGCAGCCGCAGTCGATGGAGATCCCGCGCGCCCAGACCGAGGCGATCGATCCGATGTAGACGAGGAACAGCACCGCGGACAGCGCCGCGGCGATCCGGGTGCCGAAGCCGACGAGCAGCAGCAGCGCCAGGGCCAGCTCCAGGAACGGCAGTCCGAAGCCGAACGCCGGCACCAGCGCCTCGGGCAGCAACCGGTAGGCGCGGACGGCCTGTTCGGCCGCCGCCGGGTCGTCGATCTTGGCGAGCCCGGCCCAGGCCCAGACCACCGCGAGGCCGAGGCGGGCCGCCGTGCCGATGCCGACGCTCCAGCCCGGCTCGGTCCGGCTCCCGGCTGCCCGGGCGCGCCTCCCGGACGCTTCCTGTACGACCACCTTGGCCGCCTCCCCTGTTCTGCTGTGCTCACAAATCGGACCTTATGCTGCCGTACTCCCTCAAAAGGAGCAAACAGCCCTGGCGGTCAGTGCTTCTGCGCCGCCTTCTCGACGAAACTCCGCAGGTAGGCGGGCGAGTCGAGCAGCCGGGGCTGGGCCCAGAGGTCCACCTCCCGGCCGTTGACCAGGATCGAGGGCGTGCCGTGATGGACGCCGGCGGTGTCGTAGGCGTGCTGTGCCCGGGCCACCCAGTCGCGCCAGGCCAGCCGATGCACCTCGGAGTCGAACGCCTTGCCCCGCAACTTCGGTACTTGGGACGCGAGTTGGAGCAGCCGCTGCTCGGTGAACCCGTCGGCCCGCTCGTCCGGCTGATTGGCGAAGAGCAGGGCGTGGTAGAGCGGGAAGCCCCCGTGCGCGAGGGCGGCTCGGGCGGCGTTGGTGGCCCACAGGGCGCCTGGCCCGGGCAGGCGCTCGTCGAGGGAGGACTCCAGGACGTAGCGGATCAGCACCTTGTGCGCGGCGGCGAGCGAACGCAGCGTCGGCCCCTGGATCCGTTCGAAGGCGCCGGTGGAGTCGCAGCGGTAGTCCTCGAAGACGGTGAGGACGACGGGCGCTCCGCGATAGCCGACGTCGATCGCGGCCCGGTCGCGGTCGAGCGCGGCGGGGAGCGGGAGGGCGGTTCCCCGGTCCGGTACGTCACGGACCAGCGGGGCGCCGAACGACGCCACGGCCGGCGCCGGCACGGCCTCGGCGAGGGCGTGGTCGACGACGGGATCGGCGAGCAGGGCCCCGGACAGCGCGAGGGCGGCGAGTGCCGCGCGGGCCGCGTGCGCGGCCCGGGTCGCTCGTGTCCGGCACGTCGGCATCACGGCTGGCCTCCTCGTCGTCAGCGCCCAGCAAGCTAACGACGAGGAGTGGCCCCGGTTCCGACCCCGCCCACCCCCTCACCGGAACGAGTGAACGGCGGGAGCCCCCGCAGGGGCGCTGAGGGGGCGGCGCTGGGCAGCTGTGCGGCTCCGCCGCGTGGCGGGGGGCGCGAGCAACCCACCGCGGCCGTTCCGTCCCGGCGGGACGAACTCCCACCTGAAGGGGGCGGGAGGGTCGCCCCCCTCGGGGTGGGTTGCTCGCGCCCTCGGGGGTGGGTTGCTCGCGGCCTCGACGGCGCTAGCGCTTGCGGACGCCCGCGGCCAGCTCGGCCGCGAGCTCCCGCACCGCCGCGTAACCGGCTTCCTCGCTCTCGGCGTCGAGAAGCCGCTGCACGAAGGCGGAGCCGACGATCACCCCGTCCGCGAAGGCCGCGACCTCCGCGGCCTGCTCCGCGTTGGAGACGCCCAGGCCCACGCAGACCGGCAGGTCCGTCGTGGCACGGGTGCGCCGCACCAGGTCCTCGGCCAGGTTGCCGACCTGGGCGCGGGTACCGGTCACCCCCATGACCGCCGCCGCGTAGACGAAGCCGCTGCCCTTGGCGGTGATCTTCCCCAGCCGCTCGTCCCTGCTGGACGGCGCGACCACGAACACCGTGTCCAGGCCGTGCTGCTGAGCGGCCGTCAGCCACTCGTCCGCCTCCTCGACCGGCAGGTCCGGCAGGATGCAGCCGGCGCCGCCCGCCGCCGCGAGGTCGGCCGCGAAGCGGGTCTGGCCGTAGCGGTCGACCGGGTTCCAGTACGTCATGACCAGCACCGGCACGTCCGGGTTGGCCGTGGTGACCTGACGGACCGTCTCCAGCACGTCCTTCGTCCGGATGCCGCCGCGCAGCGCGATGTCGTCCGCGGTCTGGATGGTCGGACCGTCCAGCACCGGGTCGCTGTGCGGGAGGCCGATCTCGACGGCGTCCACTCCCCCGTCGATCAGCGCCTGCACGGCCGTCACCGCACCGGGGACGGTGGGGAAGCCCGCCGGCAGGTAGGCGATCAGCGCCGCCCGGTCCTCCGCCTTGGCGGCGGCCAGGATCTGGCTCAACTTGCTCTGCTCGGTGGTCACTTGCTGCCCCCGGTGGTGTCGTCGCCGTCCAGCAGCCCGAAGTACTGCGCGGCCGTGTGCATGTCCTTGTCGCCGCGGCCGGAGAGGTTGACCAGGATGGTCGCCTCCGGGCCGAGCTCGCGGCCTAGCTCCAGGGCCCCGGCGAGGGCGTGCGAGCTCTCGATGGCCGGGATGATGCCCTCGGTGCGGGAGAGCAGCAGCAGCGCGTCCATCGCGGCCGCGTCCGTGCAGGGGCGGTACTCGGCGCGGCCGGTGTCCTTGAGGTAGGAGTGCTCGGGACCGACGCCGGGATAGTCCAACCCCGCGGAGATCGAGTGCGACTCGATGGTCTGGCCGTCCTCGTCCTGCAGCACGTAGGTGCGCGAGCCGTGCAGCACGCCCGGGTCGCCCTTGGTCAGCGTGGCGGCGTGGCGGGGGGTGTCCACGCCCTCGCCGGCCGCCTCGATGCCGACGAGGCGGACGCCCGCGTCCGGGATGAAGTCGTAGAAGATGCCCATGGCGTTCGACCCGCCGCCCACGCAGGCGACGACGGCGTCGGGCAGCTTCCCGGTACGGTCCAGCACCTGGCCCCTGGCCTCCTGGCCGATGACCCGGTGGAAGTCCCGGACCATCATCGGGAACGGGTGCGGCCCGGCGACGGTGCCGAACAGGTAGTGCGTGGAGTCGACGTTGGCGACCCAGTCGCGGAACGCCTCGTTGATGGCGTCCTTGAGGGTCCGGCTGCCGGACTTCACGGGGACGACGGTCGCGCCCAGCATCCGCATCCGCGCGACGTTCAGCGCCTGGCGCTGGGTGTCGACCTCGCCCATGTAGATGACGCACTCGAGGCCGAAGAGCGCGGCGGCGGTGGCGGTGGCCACGCCGTGCTGACCGGCCCCGGTCTCGGCGATGAGCCGGGTCTTGCCCATGCGCCGGGTGAGCAGCGCCTGCCCCAGCACGTTGTTGATCTTGTGCGAGCCGGTGTGGTTCAGGTCCTCACGCTTGAGCAGGATGCGGGCTCCGCCCGCGTGCTCGGAGAAACGGGGGACGTCGGTGAGCGGGCTGGGCCGCCCGGTGTAGTCCTTGAGCAGGCGGTTCAGTTCGGCGGTGAAGGCCGGGTCGGCCTTGGCCTTCTCGTACTCGTCGGCGACCTGCTCGACGGCGGCGACGAGCGCCTCCGGGATGAAACGGCCGCCGAACTGACCGAAGTAGCCCCGTGCGTCCGGGGTGGATGTCACGTCGGACATGGATCTTCCCTGTGGGTGCGGATGACGAATGGTCAAAGCTGAATGCACGACGGTCAGTTGCACTTTCTCTCAGGGGCGCGAGGACACTGCGCGCGAGGACACACACCACCCGGGGAGGTCCGTCCCGCACATGGGGCCGGACCCGCAAGTGGTGGGCCGGTCGCGCAGTTCCCCCCGCCCCTGGGGGAGGTGCGACTAACTCATCGGCAGAAGGCTCGCCATCGCCTGCCGGGTACCTGACCGGGCTCCGCGCCGATCACGTAGCGGACGCGCCTGCCCAGCACCCGTCGCGCCGGTGCGCGGCAGCCACGCGGCTTGCAGCCGCGGGCGAGTCGGGAGCTGAGGGCCATGGCGCAGATCCTAGCGAAGCGTCAGTCGCGGCCGTGCCGCAGCGCGGGGTGGGCTCCGGCGGCGACGAGGTCCGCCACCGCGGCCTTGGGGTCGCGGCCGGTGACCAGCGACTCGCCGACCAGGACCGCGTCGGCGCCGTCGTGGGCGTAGGCGATCAGGTCGTGCGGGCCGCGGACGCCGGACTCGGCGACCTTGAGGACGCCGTCCGGGATCGTGGGGGCCACCCGGGCGAAGGTGCCGCGGTCGACCTCCAGCGTCTTCAGGTTGCGCGCGTTGACGCCGATGATCCGCGCCCCGGCGTCGACCGCCCGGGCGACCTCCTCCTCGTCGTGCACCTCGACCAGCGGGGTCAGTCCGATGGACTCCGCGCGCTCGATCAGGGACACCAGGGCGGGCTGGTCCAGGGCGGCGACGATCAGCAGCGCCAGGTCGGCCCCGTAGGCGCGGGCCTCCCACAGCTGGTAGGAGGTGACGATGAAGTCCTTGCGCAGCAGCGGCGTGTCCACCGCCGTGCGCACGGCCTTGAGGTCGGCCAGCGAGCCGCCGAAGCGGCGCTGCTCGGTGAGCACGGAGATCGCGGCGGCGCCGCCCGCCGCGTAGTCGGCGGCCAGAGCGGCCGGGTCGGCGATCGCGGCGAGCGCGCCCTTGGACGGGCTGGACCGCTTGACCTCGCAGATGACGCTGACGCCCTCGCCGCCCAGCGCGGCGACCCCGTCCTTGGCCTCGGGCGCCTTCGCCGCCAGCTCCTTGAGCTCGTCAAGCGACACCTGGGCCTGGCGCTCGGCGAGGTCCTCTCGGACTCCGGCGATGATCTCGTCGAGCACGCTCACGCGGGCGCCTCCGTTCGGGAGTGGTGTGGGCTCAGCCGGCACATGTGCTCAGCTGCCTCGATGGTATAGGCCGCACCGACCGGTCCTCGCATCGAGCACGTCCGGTCTCGCGGAGCGGACGCCGCCACCGGGTCACGGGGCGAGGAAGGCTCCGACAGGGAGATTCCGCAGCACCGTGAAGGCCACGGCCATCACGGCGACGCCGATCAGCAGTCCGCGCGGGAGCCGCAGCGGCGGGGTCGGCCGTCCGCGTGCCGCATGCCGCGTCCACCGGGCCCAGAGCAGCAGCAGGGCCACCAGCAGGGCCACGCCGAAGGCGTTGTCGTGCAGGGCGGCGGGGACGTCGCCGCGGGTCAGCGCGTGGACCGCGCGCAGCCCGCCGCAGCCGGGGCACCACCAGCCGGTCAGCAGCAGGAACGGGCAGGTGGGGTAGTGGCCGGGACGGCCGGGGTCGACGGCCCCGACGTACGCGACAGCCGCCGCGGCGGCGCCGGCGACGGCCAGGGGGGCGGCCAGGCCGCCCGGCTTCCGGCGCGTCGGCAGCGGCGCCGCCG
>NZ_JBHSQJ010000174.1:0-1976 GCF_042658505.1 Streptacidiphilus monticola
CGCCGAGGCCCAGGTGGGCGACGCCTACGTCTGGGGCGGGGCGGGCCCGGACAGCTTCGACTGCAGCGGCCTGACGATGCGCGCCTGGCAGCGCGCCGGCGTCGCGCTGCCGCACTATGCCGCCGACCAGTACGCCGAGTCCACCCCGCTGACCTACCGTCAGCTGCGCCCCGGCGACCTGGTGTTCTGGTCGCACGACGGCAGCCCGGCCGGGATCTACCACGTGGCGCTCTACATCGGCGACGACCGCATGATCGAGGCGCCCCGTACCGGCGACGTGGTGAAGGTCGCCTCGCTGTGGATCATGGGTACGCCCGACTTCTACGCCCGACCCTGAGCGGAGCTCAGCCGGCCACCCCGGCACTGACCCCGGCCTCGGCACGCAGTCCCAGGGGTCCGGTCGCGTCGGCGGTGAAGAACCCGCGTGCCCGTGCCAGGGTTTCGGCATCCGCCATGATCTGCCCGGGGCGGTCGACGCCGACGCCGACCAGGCCGCCGGCGAAGCGGGCGCCGAAGTACTCGGCGCTGTAGCGGACGGTGTCCAGCAGCGGGCGGGCGTACGCCGGGTCCTCCTCGGCCAGCGCGCTGACGGCCCAGTAGGTCTTGCGCGCCATCCGCTGCTTGAAGTCCACGCCGGGCAGGCGCAGCCAGCCGGACCAGTGGTCCAGGTAGAGCTTGGTGGCGGAACTGACGGAGTACCAGTACACGGGCGAGGCGATGACGATGTCCGTCGCGTCGAGGGTGGCGTCCAGCAGCAGGCGCTCGTTGCTGCCGGGCGCGGGCAGGGTGTGGCCGGCGGGGTCCGCGTGGCGGCGGTCGGTGAAGGGGGCCAGCGGCAGGTCGCGCAGGGCGAGCCAGCGCTGTTCCGTCCCGGAGGGGAGCCTCCGGGCCGCGGTCCGGGCCAACTGCTCGGTGTTGCCGTCGGGGCGGCTGCTGCCGAGGACGAAGAGGAAGCTGCGATCCATGCTGGCACATTAAATGCAATTGCAACTTCTTGCCAAGGGGCACGACCCTTCGGACCCCGCCCGGGACGCGCGAAGGGGTGCCCGCGAGCGGTCTCGCGGGCACCCCTTCGGGTGACTGTGCTGACTGGGCGTCAGGACGGCTGGCCTCAGTGCGCCTGGCCGGAGTCGGCGAGGCGCTTGATGCTGGCCTTGATCTCGTCCTCGGCCTCGGCGCGGCCGACCCAGTGGGCGCCCTCGACCGACTTGCCGGGCTCCAGGTCCTTGTAGACCTCGAAGAAGTGCTGGATCTCCAGGCGGTCGAACTCCGACACGTGGTGGATGTCGCGCAGGTGCTCCCAGCGCGGGTCGGAGGCCGGGACGCAGAGCAGCTTGTCGTCGCCGCCCGCCTCGTCGGTCATGTGGAACATGCCGATGGCGCGGCACTTGATGACACAGCCGGGGAAGGTCGGCTCCTCGAGGATGACCAGGGCGTCCAGCGGGTCGCCGTCCTCGCCCAGGGTGCCGTCCACGAAGCCGTAGTCGGCGGGGTAGCGGGTCGAGGTGAAGAGCATGCGGTCGAGGTAGATACGACCGGTCTCGTGGTCGACCTCGTACTTGTTGCGCGAGCCCTTCGGGATCTCGATCGTGACGTCGAACTCCACAGCGTCCTCCATAGACAGTCGGTGCAGCCAATAGTGTCTCCTACCGCGAGGAGTGCTGAGGAAAGGGGCAGGGCCGGATGGGCAGCGGGGAGCGCGTCGCGCGCTGGGGACGCGCGTACGCGCAGGCGCCGACGCGGTGGGTGGCCGGAGTGGCGGGTGCGGTCGGGCTGGCGCTGGCCGCCGGAAGCATCGCCGCGGCCGGGCCCTGGGACGGCGGCCAGCGCCACGCGGAGCGGCTGCGGGCCCGGGCGGACGCCCACCGGATCGCCGCGGCGCAGGGGGGCAAGTCCAAGCCCCTTCCGGAGCAGCCCAGTTGGCGGCAGCCAGCCCCGGTGCTCGTCGCCGCGACCGGCGGGGCCGCGCCCACCGC
>NZ_JBHSQJ010000174.1:2019-5090 GCF_042658505.1 Streptacidiphilus monticola
CCGCGCCCACCGCGCTGGCGTCCGCGCTGCGCGGGGTGCTGTCGGCGCCCGCGCTGGGGCAGGTCACGGCCTCCGTGGTGGACGTCGCCACCGGCCGCACGCTCTACGCGCAGAACGCGGGCCAGGCCCAGAAGCCGGCCTCCACGAACAAGATCGCCACGGCCGTGGCCGCACTGTCGCTCCTCGGCGACGACCACCGGTTCACCACCCGGGTGGTGCAGCCCGCCCCCGGCCGACTCGTCCTGGTGGGCGGCGGGGATCCGACCCTGAGCTCGGCCGGGCTGTCCCGGCTCGCCGCCGACACGGCCCGCGCCCTGCGCGCGGCCGGGACGACGAGCGTCCGGCTGGGATACGACATCAGCGCCTTCGCCGCGCCCGCGCTGCACCCGATCGGCGTCAACGAGAACATCGCCCTGGTCCAGGCGCTGACGGTGGACGAGGGCCGGATCGACCCGCACTCGACGGAGAACGCCCCCCGCTGGCCCGACCCGGCGGCCCGGGCCGCGCAGGTCTTCGCGCAGCAGCTGCGAGCGCAGGGCGTGCACGTGTCCGGCGGATCCTCGGTGGGCCAGTCGGGCGGGTCGAGCGGGACGACGGTGGCCGAGCTGGCGTCGCCGCCGCTGGCGGACATCGTCGAGGAGATGCTGACCGAGAGCGACAACGACGTGGCCGAGGCGCTGGGCCACCAGGTCGCCCGCGCGAGCGGGCAGGCCGCCACCTTCACGGGCGCGGCGGCCGCGGTCCAGGCCCAACTGACACGCCTGGGCGTCCGGTTGGGCAGCACCCGGCTGGCCGACTCGTCCGGGCTCAGCGGTGCGGACGCGCTCCCGGCGGCGGTGCTCACGCAGTTGCTGACGCTCGCGGCCGGCCCCGCGCACCCCGAGCTGCGCCCGGTCCTGACCGGCCTGCCGGTGGCCGGCTTCACCGGAACGCTGGGCGACCGGTACTCCTCTGACGGGGCGTCAGCGGGGCGCGGCGTCGTCCGGGCGAAGACGGGGTCGCTGTCGACGGTGAACACCCTGGCGGGCGTTGTCGTGGACCGCGACGGCCGGGTGCTGGCCTTCGCCTTCATGTCCAACGCCTCGTCCGCCGCCACCGCCCGCCCCGCCCTCGACCGCGCCGCGGCCGCCCTCGCCGCGTGCGGGTGCGGGGCGGGTTAGGGCCTCCCCAGGCCCCGGCCGGGGCCGCGGGCGTGCGCGGGTTGCTGTCGCGTCGGGCGCGCAGCACGTACGGTTGAACGCATGACGAGCCCACGTGCCGGTGCGGAGATGATCGACTGGGAGCTCGCGGTCGCGACCGCGACGAGGCTGGTGCGGCCGGGGCCGGAGGTCTCCCACGAGGAGGCGCGCGCCGCCGTCGCCGAACTCCGGAAGCATGCCGCCGACGCGGAGCGCCACGTCCGGGCCTACACCGGGCTCGCCTCACCGGACGGCGGGACGCCGGTCCTGGTCGTCGACCGCCCCGGCTGGATCCGGGCGAACGTCGCCGGCTTCCGGACGATCATCACGCCGCTCGCCGACCGGATGGCCGCCCGCCGGGCGGAGATCCCCGGCGGGAACGCCGTCAGCGCCGTGGGCGGCAAGATCACCGGACTGGAGCTGGGCGCGCTGCTGGCCTTCCTCTCCTCCAAGGTGCTGGGGCAGTACGAGACCTTCGCTCCGCCCGAGGTCCCGGCGGACCTGTCCGGCCTGGACAAGAAGCCCACCCCGCCCGGCCGGCTGCTGCTCGTCGCGCCCAACATCGTCTCCGTCGAGCGCGAACTCGACGTCGACCCCACGGACTTCAGGCTCTGGGTCGCCCTGCACGAGGAGACCCACCGCACCCAGTTCACCGCCGTGCCCTGGCTGCGCGACCACATCGAGGGCGAGATCCACGCCTTCCTCGCCGAGACCGAGATCGACCCGGCCACGCTCGTCGAGCGGCTGCGCGAGGCGCTGTCCGGCTCCGGACCCGCGCCGTCGAGCCTGGTGGAGGTCGTGCAGACCCCTGGCCAGCGGGAGATCCTCGGGCGGCTGACCGCCGTCATGTCGCTGCTGGAGGGCCACGCCGACGTGGTGATGGACGGCGTCGGTCCGCAGGTGGTGCCGACGGTGGCCGAGATCCGGGAGAAGTTCCAGCAGCGCCGCGCCAAGGGGGCGAGCCGGCTGGACCAGCTGCTGCGCCGCCTGCTCGGCCTGGACGCCAAGCTGCGGCAGTACCGGGACGGCGCCGTCTTCGTCAACGCGGTCGTGGACTCGGTGGGCATGAGCGGCTTCAACCGGGTCTGGACATCGCCGAACACGCTGCCGACCAAGGAGGAGATCCACAACCCGGCCGCCTGGGTGGCCCGGGTCCACGGCTGACGTTCCCGCCCGGGCCCGGGTCCCGAGAACGGGGTGGAGGCGAATGGAGAAACGGTTCGTCATCTCGCCGCGTTCACCCGTCCGTTGGAAACCCGGGAGACGCGGAGAGCAGCCTGCCCCGGTGCCGGGAGGTTTCTGCGACGATCTGCGACGTGCCGGTCACGCTGCGTATGAGACCATGCGGCGTCCACGGCATCACGCACGAGACAGTCCACCTGCCCCACCCGCTCCGCTCCGAGGAGTGATCAGTCATGGGTCCGCACCCCGCGGTGGCCGCGATACGCCTGGCGGTACGCCGGGTTCTGAACGAGATCGCCGCCGAAGTCCCCCCTGCCTTCCGTCCCGCCGGCGCCCGGGCCGCCTCCGTGCCCGACGCCCGGCCCCCGGTCACGCCCGTGGGCGACGTGGACCCGCGGCACGCGCGGTACCGCACCCCCCGCCCCCGTGCCGCCGCCGACGCCCCGCTGGTGCTGGTCGCCTGCTCGGGGGGAGCGGACTCGATGGCCCTCGCCGCCGCCACCGCCTTCGAGGCGGCCAAGCTCGGCCTTCGTGCCGGGGCCGTCACCGTGGACCACGGCCTGCAGGCGGGCTCCACCGCCCGGGCCGTCGAGGTCGCCGGACGCCTGCGGGCCCTGGGGCTGGACCCGGTGGACGCCCTGGGCGTCAGCGTCGGCCAGAACTGGTCCCCCGCGCACAGCGCCGCGGCCCAGGGCGGCGCGGCGCAGAGCG
>NZ_JBHSQJ010000175.1:0-6686 GCF_042658505.1 Streptacidiphilus monticola
CGTGTTCCCACCAGATACCGGTCGGTGATCACACGGGTGAGCGTCACCGTGGACGGCGTCGGTGGTTCGGCCAGCAGGAACCGTCTCTCTCGCTCCACGCGTGCATATTCTCCCGGGCGCACCGACTGACCTTGGACCCCACCGGCCTTGTCCGTCATCAAGGCAGCTTCTCAGCTACCTCTGCCCCCTCGCCTCGCCCGGCCCTGCACCGGAATCCACGACAGCGGCGCCTGGCCGGGGCTGTCGTTGACGCCTCCGGGCAGGCGAGCGGCCCTGGAGTGGGCGCAACGGACGCTTCCCCTGCACGGTCACTCGGGTGGGCAGTCCCGCCAGGGCGCGGCGGACGGCGATCTCGTCGGAGGCGTCGTCGTCGGTCCGGCTGGCTGTTGGCCCCGGTGTTCGGCGAGTTGACGCAGGGTCAGGCCGCCGGGCCGCTGGTGGTGGGTGGGGTCGTGGGTGTCGTGCTCGTCCCCGGTGATGAAGCGAAGGAGCCGGGGGCGTCGGCGTCGGGGGGATGAGGCGGCGAGGGGCGACGAGGGGTGCTCAGTCGGTGTAGGGGTGGGTCAGTGTCATGGGTGTGCGGGCGATGTCGAGGGCTTGCTCGGGGAAGTGGGGGCCGGCGGTGTAGTAGCGGGCTCGGGTGCGTCCGACGGGTTCCAGGATGCGGGCGTGGACCAGGTCGCGCAGGTCGCGCTGGGCTTGTTGCAGGCTCAGTCCCTCGGCGTGCTCGTACCGGGAGCGTCGCACGCGGCCGGCCATGGCGACGTCGTGCAGTGCTGTCACGGTGCGCTCGTCCAGCCCTGCGCTCTGGGTGAACTCGGTCAGTGCGCCCCACACCCGTCCGGAGCGGTCGAGGCGGCCCTGGACGGTCTGGGCCTGCTGGTGGTAGGCGGTGAGGTTGAACCGGATCCAGGCGGAGACGTCCTGGTCGGGGCGGTACTTTGAGCCGCGGTCGGTGAGCTCGCGGTAGTACTCCCAGGTGTTGCCCGGACGCCCCAGCCAGGCCTCGATCGAGGAGAACTCGGGTGCGAGGACGCCCTCGCGGGCGATCAGGAGTGTCTGCAGGGAGCGGGACATCCGGCCGTTGCCGTCGGCCCAGGGGTGGATGGACACGAGGTGCAGGTGTGCCATGGCAGCCCGGACGAGCAGGTGGGTGCCGTCCTCGGCGTTGAGCCAGTCGACCAGCTCTTCCATCAGTGCGGGCACGCGTGCGGCATCCGGTGCCGTGTAGGCGGCGATGCTCGGATCCCGGGCGTCGGTGACGTAGACGGGCCCACGGCGCCACTGCCCGGCCGGCTTGCGGGCGCTGTGCCGGTGGCCCTGGAGCATCCAGTGCAGGGCGTTGAGCAGACCCTTGCTGTACGAGAAGTCCTCGACGTCGTGGAGCGTCTGGATGTACGTCATCATCCGCTGGTAGGCAAGCGTCTCCTCGCGGTTCTCCTCGGAGACCTCCACGTCTCGTTCCCCCTCCAGGAGGTCCTCGACGTCGACCGTGGCCACCTTGAAGCCCTCGATCGAGTTGGAGGCGGCCACGGCGTCGGCGGTGAGGAACTTCCGCAGCCCGGCGGTCCACTTGGCCGGAGCCGAGCGCACCTGGTGGCGCAGCGACGCCCGCATGCGGTCGATCTCGGCGAGCACGCGCGCGTCGTCCGCGGAGAGGGCAGGTGTGGGGTAGAGCATGCCACGACGATAAGATGACGCAATCATCACGTCAACCCTGGTCCCTGGCTGTCAGCTGCATCAGCCCGGCGCCGGCGTGCGCCAGGGGGTGCAGTGGCTCGCCCGCATGCCGGGTGTCGACCGCGTCTTCGGCTTGCCCGGGCATGGCTTCGCGCGGGAAGCGCCGCTCCCTGTGGGGGAGCTGAGCGAACTCGAGCAGCAGTGGGGCGTGCGCCCGCCCGGGGACTGCCGGGAGTTCCTCACGCCGGTCGGTGCGGGCGGGGCAACCCGAACGGCACCAAGGCCACCGTGCTCACGGCAACCGACGGGCTGGCCAGCCCCACCGCCACCGCCGTGCGTGGCACCGACCTGTACATCACCGACGCCGGCCTCGCCACCCCGCACCACGCGCAGCTGCAGGTTGCCCGGATCAACCCCGACGGGTTGCAGGACAGCTGACCGTGCAGCACCGCAACCACGGCCTCACACCACGCCGCTCCCCGGCCTCGCCGGGGGGCGGCGCCGGCCTGCAGGGGGGCTGCAGACCCACGGCCGCCCCAGGGGACGATGGCCGGGTCACGGCCAGCCGTGTCGCCGCTGCTCACCTTCAACCGGTGCAGACCAGCACGGATGTCCGTGTGCTGCCGCACGAGGCGGTCACGGCGGTTCGCATAGGCATCCCACAACTGCTCCTTCGACTGGTTCATCTTCAGCAGGGTGGGGAGGTAGAGGCCGCCGACTACGCGATCGCCGACCCGGGAGCTGGCATGGCCCTTCTGCTCCATGACCGACAGCAGATGCGTCACATTCCGGGTATAGGTTCGCATGTGCGTCTTGCCCGCCACAGGGTGACCTCCTCTTCGCCAGGAAGAGGCTGACCTCCATCGACGGCGGCGAGGAGCCGCTCGGCCTTGCGGGTCTGCTTCTTCCATTTGCTGTGCGCGCTGGTTGTGTCGCTGGACTTCACTTCGGGAGAAGCCGCGCTCCGCTGGGGAAGACCTCGGTGACGTCGAGGATGCGGATGACGGAGGTCAGGTCGTGCAGGAATCGAAGTTGCCGCGGTTCTTGATGTCGACGATCCGGCCGAGTTCGCGGTCCAGTCCGGCCTTGGCGATGAATGGGCCGGCGGGATCGTTGCCGGACAGGACGATGATCAACCGCCGGTCGCGGTGGTAGACGCGCCATGCCAGAGCATCGCCCACGGACCGCAGTTGGCGGATGACCCGCTCGGCGACCCGTCGCTCGAGGATCCACGAGTGCGGGTTCTGACTGTCCCGGCCGCAGACGAGCTGCCATGGGGGCGCGACGAGTTCGCGGGTGTCGTCGTCCGGTGGCCCGGGCCAGTCCGCCGGCTTGCGCGACTGAGTGCGGCTCAGCGCCCGTCCGATCCTGAAGGTTCAGCGGTACCACTGGGCGACTCCGCCGTGGTGGGAGCAGGCGCCTTGGTGGTGTGCGGCGAAGGAGAGGCTGCCGTCCCGGCACAGTGCGGTGGCACCGTTCGGGGCGGCCGTTGACCGCGGTGGGGTAGTCGCCGGCTGGGACGGGGGCGGGGCAGGGGACCGGGTGGTGCTCGGCGGGCCGGCCGGGGATGTGGTGGGGACGGCGCTGAGGGGTTCGCCTGCCTTGGCGGCGGCGATCTTGGTCTGGGCGGTGGCCAGGGTCATCGCTCCGCTGCACACCGCGTCGTGCAGGGTGTTCTCCAGGCGGTCGTCACGGGTGGCCCGGGTGAGTGGGACGGGGCGCAGGTTGGCGGGGTTGGCCGGGGCGCCTCCCAGTTCCAGCGGGATGATGTGGTCTTCTTCGTAGGCGCTGGGGCGCTGGTTGGGCAGGTGCGCGGCCGCGAGCTGGGCCTTCTTGAGCTGCTCGGTGTAGGCAGCGCTGGGGCGGATGGTGTCCGTCCAGCCGCCTGCGCAGATGGTCGCGGCGATCGTTGCCTGGGTGACGGCCGGGTTCAGTGCGGCGAGGACGAGTCGGTGCGCGGAGGGGGCGGGGGAGGACGCGCGGGTGGAGCGAGCCGGGCCCGGGCGCGTGGCCGGTGGCGGTGAGGACGTCGGCGTCGCCGTGGATGCGGCGTGGGTGGGCGTGGCATTGGTGCGACCGGGCGCGGAGCGCTGCAACGTGGACGGGGCAGCGGGAGGGGATGCCTGGCCGGTGACAGATGAAGAGGCGGGGTGCTTCGCTGGGCTGGCAAGGACGCCGACGATGATCATCAGAACGAGGAACGCAGCGGCGAGACCACCACAGCCCAGCCCCAGCTTCTTGCGCCGGCTCATCCTCGGCGACCGGCCCGTGGGCCCCGGAGATCGGCCCGGCCAGGTGTTCATGACCGCCTCCCGTCGGCAAGGGCAGACAAGATCAGCTTCTGTCCATCCTCTCCCCGGTCACGGGAGTAGACGACCGGGGGCACGGCACCGCCCGCCGCGCGCCTCCTTACCGGTGGGCCCGTTCCGCCTGTGGCTGGACGAGCTCATCTCCCACGACGCCGCCGGAGCCAGCGGCACCATCGCCGACATCGCCGAACAGCTGCGCAAGTTCGGGGTGCGGATGCACGTGTGGGGCTGGTGAATTGACGGGCAGTCAGTCAGGGCACCAGGTGAAGGAAGTCAGCGTGCCGAGGACGAACCGCACGGAAGTGACGGTGGTCCAGGGTGGCCACCCTCGTGATGCCGTAGACCTGCGCCGCGACGATAACCGAGGCGTCCGGCGTGCCCAGCGGGAACGACGCGTACTGCGCGACCTGCTCCGCCATCCGCAGCAGCTCCGCCGGCGCCGGGGCATGAAGCGCGAACAGGTCCTGCCTGGCGTGCAGCTCCCGCAGGAATGCGGCTTCCAGGTCGGTCCGCTGCTTTCTCTCCAGGAACAGACAGACCTCGGTGACCACCGGCAGCGGCACGACCACACGCTCCCTGCGGCGGCCGACGGCGGACAGCCACTCCAAAGACACCTTGTGGTGCTCATCCGAGGCGCGCATCAGCGCGATCAACGGGCCGGAGTCCATCACGGCCACCAGGCGACCTGCGCTCACGCGGCCGGAGTCTCCGTGCCGCTCCCGCGCACGGTCTCCTTGATCCGCTCCGAGAAGTCGGTTTCGGGGCCCTCCCAGGCCGACAAACTCCACCCCGACCAGGTCACCCTCCTCGACGCATTGGGACCGTGGCGATGACCGTCCGGGCGACGCCGGTGACGACGGTGTCCCGCAGTCGATCCGGCCTCCCCCGCGTGTGACTGATGGTCGGCGCGCGCTATGGCGTGGCCGTCATCGGTGCAGACGTTGAGCCGGATCTGTGGGGCGTGCGCGGAGGTGGCACCCGCGAGTGCACCGACGGCGGTGGCGCTCACCGCGGTGAGCGCGCGCTGACCGGAAGATGACGCGAGCCAACCCGTATGGGGAGACGGGGTCACGGTGGTGACCAGCCATGTCACCGGGATGCGTACTGATGAAAGGCGTACCCCCCGGACTGTTTGGCGAGAACGAGCCCTCACGCCGCCCGGGTTGATCCCGCCGGGCCGCTGGTCGTCCATCGTCGGCTCCCTGTTCGTCGTCCTTTCAGCGAGCGCCTGATGCGGCCCCGCATCGCAACCCGGCCTGCTGTTGCGATCCGCGCCGTTGAGGTGCCTTCTGGAAGTAGAGATCGCGCCTCGCGCTGCCAGACCGGTCGTGACCTGCGACTGCCATACGGAGTCTCCCCAAGGGGAGCCAAGATGAACGACTCGCACATCAAGAGCCAGCGATCAGCTGGGAAGCGCGCACGTAGTCCGGTGTCGGCAGCGGCGCTGACGGTGCTGGTGGCGGCCGGCACGTCCGGCGTGCTTGCCGCTTGTAGCAGTTCCTCCACGTCGAACGCGGTCTCCACGCCCACGGCAGCGAACTGGGAATCCTTCCGAGCGGCCTCGCAGCGGATGGTCCCGGAGCTGAACGCTATGAGCGGCACGCCATCCGCGACCACCGAGTCATGCCAAATGCTGGTCAAAACGGTCACCGACCTGAAGAACCTGCCCGACTCCCCGAGCGCTTCGGTGAATGCGGCATTCGACAAGCTGGCGGCGGATTTGAAGGTGGTCGCCAACGACTGTGAGCCGATAATCAACGGCACGGCCACCCAAGAACAGACCGCTCGTGTCGAGGAGGCAGCAAAGGCGGCAGACGCGGACGGCCAGAAGGTCGTGGAAGCCCTGGAGCAGGCCAATGCTCCGGGCGACATCAAGAGCCTGTGGGCCCCCTTCCTGCCGACCAGCAGCGCAACGCCGTCCCCATCAGGATCGATGGTCGGAGCACCGCCCGGGGCTCCAGTCCTTGGTACTCCCGCTGTCGGCGAGCCGTTCACGCTTACTACCACCTACGCTGGCCAGACCCAGCCATCTAAGCTCCAGATCACGGTCAAGCGCGTCACTTGCGGTAAGCCTTTGGATCCGGCAGTCACGAAGAACGCCGCCACGTCCGTCGGTGAGTCACCGTCTGCCGGGCCAACTCCTGAGGCGGGGAAGAAGTTCTGCGTCGTCGCCATGAGCGTGAAGAATGTGGGCAACAGCGAGACTTCCTGGGACTCTCAGAACACCGTCAGTCTCAATGTCGGCGCAGTGTTGTACACCGAATCGTCGAACGATTCAAGGTACTCCCTCGATTATGCCCAGTATTGGCACGGCCAGGGGCAAGACGGTCCGACCTTCGGTCTTCAGACGAATAGCCAGGGTCCTGAATATGGCGTGTTCGAAATCCCCACTGGGGACACGCCGACGAGCCTTTGGATATCATCGGGGGCTGCCATCCAAGACGGCGCCAAGCCAGGATACCTTGTTCAGCCGCTCCCGGTAAAATAAAATTAAGCGGAGGAGGAGTGGTTTGGGTGGGATATATCTCCCTCTTGAAATCTTGGCCGGTGACCCGTCACCATACCTTTCGACCAGTGCTGGCTGCAGCTGAAAGCGGATTCACTCGCGAGGTCAAGACTGCGGCCGACGGCCTGCCCAGCGCGGTTGTGGGGGACCGATAGCCTCGATGTTTCGTGACGGTCCGTCAGGTTCCCTGG
>NZ_JBHSQJ010000176.1:0-17760 GCF_042658505.1 Streptacidiphilus monticola
CGGTCGCCAACTCCTGGAACACCACCCTCCAGCAGACCGCCGCCAACGTCACCGCCACCAGCCTGTCCTACAACGGCGCCCTCACCGCGGGCGGCTCCACCACCTTCGGCCTCCAGGCCAACGGCACCAGCACCACCCCCACCCTCACCTGCACCGCGTCCTGAGCCCCCACCCCAGGTGCCGGTCGTCCGGGACGACAACCGGCACCGAACGGTCGACCGCGCCGAGGGTGCTCCTTCGGCGCGGTCGCCCGCAGGCACCACCGACCACGCCTGTCCCGGCGGCGGGAGGATGGAGCCGTGGTCCGGAACGAGGACTGCCGACCGGTGACGGACCCGAGCCGGGACCTCTCCGTCCGGGTGGAGGCGATCGACGGCGAGCCCCTTCTGCAGCACGCCCGCCAGTCGGCCGGGCCGCCGGGCCTGGCTGCACGCCTACCAGGCCTTCACCGATGCCGACTCCCAAGCGCCGCTGGCCCCGCCCGACCTCGAACTCCTCGCCGGGGCGGCGGACATGACGGGCCATGGCGAGCAGGCGGTGGCAGCCCTGGAGCGCGCCTACACGGCGTACGAGGCGACCGGCGAGCTGGGGCGGGCGATGCGCTGCGCCTTCTGGCTGCAGAACTCCCTGGGTTTCAGCGGACTCGTCGCCCGCGCCGCCGGCTGGTCCCTGCGGGCCGCCCGACTGATCGGCGATCGCACGACCTGCGCCGAGCGCGGCTACCTGCTGGTGGCGGACATCCGGCGGCCTTTCGAGGCGGGCGACTTCCAGGGCGCGGCCGACGCCGCCCGCCGGGCACTCGACCTGCACGTCGCGGAACGGATCGCCGCCCGGGACGACCTCGGCACGCGGACCGGGGGTGCGACGCGCCCCGTTCCCGTCGAGGCCTGACCGCCTGCTGCGCCGCCGAGCGCCCGGCACAGCTCCGGGCGGCCCGGCGGCGCAGGTGGCTACGGTTCCAGCCGGAGCCAACTGGCGTGCCACAGCAGCGCGCACTGGCGGTCGCAGCCGTAGCCGCCCAGGGGCTCGCCGAGACATCGGAGGCCGTCGAGGGTGTACCAGGGCCCGCCGACCGGTCGCTGCCACCGGGCCAGGGATCGGTGCTGGACCGGGACCGCCGGGTGTCGCGTGCCCGCCCACCGCTCCATGCCGGGCTGGAAGGGGACCCCGTCGAGTCGGCCGGAGGCGTCGAGGGTGGCGCGGATCCGGTCCACCGGAAGCACTGTGGCGTGGAGCGCCGCCGGCTGCGGAGTCGCCAGCTCCGGCTCCGACGGTTCCAGCCAGTCGTCGCGGAACAGCAGCGCGCACGAGAGCCCGCAGCCCTGGCTGCGGTCCGCGCCCAGGCAGGTAGCCCCGGCGAGGGTGGTGGTGCGGGAGAGCGAACGGAAGCGGTAGTGGTCGTCGATCATCCGCCGCACCACGTGCTCGACCTGGTAGGTACCGCCGCAGTAGGACCACTGGCTGTCGGTGAACCACAGCCCGCAGTGCCGGTTGTCGGCGTCGAGCGTGGCCCGGACGGCGTCGGCGTCCTTGACGCGCACCCAGTCGCCGACGGCGAACGCGGACGGCTTGCCCTGCGGTGGAACGGCCCCCCTGCGCAGCCGCTGCTCCTCGAAGGCCTGGCGTGCCGCCCGCGCGAGTCCCAGCGGCGGGAGATCCCGCAGCGGCAGGCTCTTGTACTGGCATTTCATTACCAAGGCCGGTCGAAGTTCTTCCCGTACGGCCTGCATGGGAGCAGTCACGCGCATTCCTTCGCATGTCTGGCGGGATATTCGGGCGAGCATAGCATTACGGATCGGCACTCGTTCGAATTCCTATCAGCAGCACACGGGATTGTCGGATTTCCGACCGCGGCGCGTGGCCCTGCGAGCCGGGGAATCACCCGCCCGGCTGCCGTTCTGGGCCGTCGGTCTGTGTTAGCGTCGCTGATATCGGTGGAGTGGCCGAGTGGCAAGGCGACAGCCCGCAAGGCTGTAGACATAGGTTCGATCCCTGTCTCCACCTCAAAAAGGGTCCGCGCGGCATGTGAATGCCGCGCGGACCCTGCACGAATCCGGGATTTACGGGCACCCCGGAATCCCTTTCCCCCGCTTTCGGCGGCCCCGCCGGGTCACCCGGGCGGGGCCGCCGAAAGCCCGGCGCTCATTCGTCCGAGTACCCCAGGTCGCCGACCGTCCAGGCGCTGACTTCCGGGATCGCCACCCGGTACATGCCCCCGGTGTGGGGAAGGCCGAAACTTCCCTGCAGGATCTTGGCCCGGTGCAGGTGCAGATGCGTGGGCTTCTGGCCGCCACCCGTCTCGGGCGCCGCGAAAAGGGAGGCGAATGCCTGGAGAGGCTCGGATCCGGCTCCGAGCACCTGCGCAACCCGTTCGCGCCAGGCACGTTCGGGTGCGAGGCGGCCGGTGATGACAGCACCGGGGACCACGACGGTGATGGTCATCTGGTTGCTGCCCTCGGACTCCACCATGGCGGCCAGGGCCACGAGCAGTTCATCGGTCGTCGACATTCCCCCGAGCGTAGAGGACGCGTGCGCCCGAGGTGCACGCGAGTGCCACATCAACCGCACCGCCACCACGCACTCCGCGCCGACGGTACGTCAACTTCCCCGCAGTTACGCCGCGTTGCCCGAAGCTGGCCGGGATCGGGGCCGCCGGCCCGGCGTGCCGCGACGCGGGCGCGCGGCCGGAGCGGGCGCCGGCGCCCGGACGACGACCGGGACGCCCGAGGGGGTGCGGGCGCCGGTGATCCGGCTCAGCTCGTCGTCGCCGGGCCGGACGACGGTGACCGTGGGCGTGATCCGGGCGTCGGCCAGCAGGCGCTCCATCGTGCGGCGCTCGTGCGGCAGCACGAGCGTGACGACGCTGCCCGAGCGTCCGGCTCGGGCCGTACGGCCCCCGCGGTGGAGGTAGTCCTTGTGGTCGGCCGGCGGATCGACGTTGACGACGAGGTCCAGGTCGTCGATGTGGATGCCGCGAGCCGCCACGTTGGTGGCGACCAGCACGCTGACCTCTCCGGTCTTGAACTGGTCCAGGGTGCGGGCGCGTTGAGGCTGCGACTTGCCACCGTGCAGGGCGGCCGCGGGCACGCCGCTGTGCAGCAGGTGCCGGGTGAGCTGGTCCACGGCGTGCTTGGTGTCGAGGAACATGATGACCCGTCCGTCGCGGGCCGCGATCCGCGTCGCGGTCGCGTCCTTGTCGGTCAGCCGGACGTGCAGCAGGTGGTGCTCCATCGTGGTGACCGCGCCGGCCGAGGGGTCGACGCTGTGGACGACCGGGTCGCTGAGGTAGCGGCGCACCAGGCGGTCGACGTTCTTGTCGAGGGTGGCGGAGAAGAGCATCCGCTGCCCGTCGGCGTCGACCTGGTCGAGCAGGGCGGTGATCTGCGGCATGAAGCCCAGGTCGGTCATCTGGTCGGCCTCGTCCAGGACGGTGATCCGCACCTGGTCCAGCCGGCACTCGCCGCGCTCGATGAGGTCGGCGAGCCGTCCCGGGGTCGCGACCACGACCTCGGCGCCCCGGCGCAGGGCGTGCGCCTGACGGGCGATCGACAGGCCGCCGACGACGGTGGTGATCCGCAGCCGTACCGCTCGCGCGTAGGGGGTCAGTGCCTCGGTGACCTGCTGGGCCAACTCCCGGGTGGGGACCAGGACCAGCGCCAGCGGCTGCCCCGGTTGAGCCCGCCGGCCGGCGGACCGGGCGAGCAGGGCCAGGCCGAAGGCGAGGGTCTTGCCGGATCCGGTGCGGCCGCGGCCGAGCACGTCCCGCCCGGCCAGCGTGTTGGGAAGGGTGGCGCCCTGGATCGGGAAGGGCACCGTCACGCCGTTGGCGCCCAGCGTCGTCAGCAGCGCCGACGGCAGATCCAGGTCCTCGAAGGACTCGACGGCGGGCAGCGCCGCCGTCGAGGTGGCGGGCACGGCGAACTCGGCGGGCGGCATGGCCCGTCCGGGACGGGGGCCACCGGCGCGGCGCGGCGCCGCCGGGGTGAAGCGACCGCCCCCACGCGAGCCGGCGCGGGGGTGCCTACGAGCTTGTCGGTCCATGCGGAGCCTTTCTCGTTGCGGCACGTACCGCGCATTCCGCCGAGCCGGGAAACGGCCGGGAAACGGCAAGGGAACGAGCCGGACAGTGGTACCGGTTGCCGGGACCGGTGCGGACGACGGGAAAAGCGAGAGGCCGGGGCCCGCACCCCTGTGGAGGCGGGCCCCGGCCGTGCTGCGCTTGACGCGTCAGGCGGGGGTGATGTTCTCGGCCTGCGGGCCCTTCTGGCCCTGCGTGACGTCGAAGTTCACCTTCTGGCCTTCCTGCAGCTCGCGGAAGCCCTGGGTGGCGATGTTCGAGTAGTGGGCGAAGACGTCAGGGCCGCCGCCGTCCTGCTCGATGAAGCCGAAGCCCTTTTCCGAGTTGAACCACTTCACGGTTCCCGATGCCATCTTGAATCTCCTTCGGGGCAGTACACCGGAGCCACACCGTGCGGCCCCGCATCGCCGCGATGATGCCCCGTCCGACAAGATCGTCGGGAAAACAAAAAGTGCGCCCGCCGGAAACGCCACCGGCAGAAGCGCACTCGAAGTCTGGGAAACCACAACTGCAACTGCTTCGACAGTAGCACGACGATCAACGCGACGGCTCGACTGCAGGCCGGCGGGCCGGACGCCGGCGATGTGCCGACGAGGTTCCGGCGATCCGGCGCTACAGCTTGTTGAGCATCGAGCTCGAGGTCTGGACGCGTCTGCGGGAGGCACCGAAGTCGATGACGACCTCGTCCCTCCCGACGGTCACGACCCGGCCGAGGCCGTGCCGGTCATGACTGACCCGGTCCCCGACCTCGAACTGGACAGGCGGCAGCACCGGCACCTCGTCTCGGGCAAAGGGGCTGGTGGGCAGGACACGTCGGGACCACGCTGGCTTCGTCATTGCCGCCAGTATGCGCCACACGGGGCGGTCTTCCTACCCCCTGCCCCCGACCGTCAGCCTGACGAGGCATCAGATCGACGCGCCTCGCGCCGCGTCGTGGGTGACCAGACGGCCCCCGGCCACGCTGAACTGCCGGCGCGGAACCCTCCGGGAGCCCGTCGCGCCGGTCTTCGCGGGTCAGGACGCACGCTTCTCGCGCACCGACGCGGCGGCGGGCGGGCGGAAACAGGCGACGACCGTCTTGCCGTAGGGGCAGGCGTGGGCTTCCCAGCTGTCGGCGAGGGCGTCGACCAGCACCAGGCCCCTGCCGCCCGTGCTGTCCTCGTCCGGCGGGCGGCGGCGCGGCAGCTGCGGAGACGAGTCGTGCACGGCCACGTGCAGGCAGCGCCGGTCCCAGGTGAGCACGAGCTGTGCGCTGCTGTGGGCGTGGAAGTGGGCGTTGGTGACGAGTTCGGAGACCGTCAGCAGCACCGCCTCCACCGTCTGCGGTGCGTCGGCCGTCCAGTCCAGCGACCGCAGCCGCTCCCGTGCCCAGTCGCGGGCCGTCTTCGTGTCGCAGCTCAGGGGCAGCGAGCGGGCCCAGCCCACCGCCCGAAGTCGCGCCTGACTCACCTGCTCATCCTTTCGACCGCGCCCCTGGGAATTCGCCTACCCAGGGGGCGGGAAGGAAAGCGGGAGGCGGCGGACTTCCGGCGGGCTGCCCGGAGATGTCCGACGAACACGAGTGCGAGGGGCATCGCGGGGCAGGCGGACCGTCAGGAGGTGGACGACATGGGTCCTTTGCTGTTGGTACTGCTGCTGGCACTGATCCTCGGTGGCGTGGGCTTCGCCGTGCACGTGCTGTGGTGGATCGCCCTGATCGTGCTGGTGCTGTGGGTGGTTGGCTTCTTCGCCCGCTCGAGCGGCGGCGGCGGACGCTGGTACCGCTGGTAGTTGCGACAGTACGGCGGGAGGGGCAGCGCGCGGCACGTGCCCCTCCCGTCATGCTGCCGAGCCGAGTTGACGGCCCGTCAGCGTGTCCAGGATGGCCCTCTCCCCCAGGTCGGTCGCGGCCTGGTGGCGCGCCGGAGCCGAAGTGGTCCACCACGAAACGCGGTCGGGCCGTGAACGCGCTGTCTCGGCTGCCGGCCGGAGCCGCTCGGGCCAGTAGGCGGGCAGCACCCACGGGTCGGCGGTCGGCGGCGTCCAACTCAGCTGACCCCCGCCGACGTTGGCGGTGACGTGCACCACGGAGGCGGAGTCGTCGAGCGGGGTGACGCCCTTGACGGCAGGGCCCGGGCCCCGCACGGCCAGGACGCGATGAGCGTCCGCCGCGCGGCCCCGGAGCGGCCGCGGGCACGCAGGCGGTGGCGTCGTCGCGTCAGCGGGCGAACTTCTCGATGGCCGCCGGGGTGACCGGGGTGAAGAAGTTGACGAGGTTGCCGTCCGGGTCGCGGAACAGCAGCGACCGGTTTCCCCAGGGCATCGTGGTGGGCTCGGTGACGAAGTCGGTGACGAAGCCGGTCAGGTTCCGGTGGACGCGGTCCACGTCGTCGACGAGGAACTCGATGATCACGCTGCGGTTGTCCGCCGGGCGAGCGGAGCCCGGCGCGAACAGCGGGACGGTGCGGGTGCCACCGATCGCGAGGGTGGCGCCCGTGGTCCTGAGTTCGGCGAAGTCCTCGGTGGCCCATGTCGCCCGCGCCCCGGTGGCTCGCTCGTAGAAGGCGACGAGGCGCGCGACGTCGCCGGTGATGATGCGGATCGAGACGAAGTCCATGGGAATCTCCTTGGCTGTGCTGGAAGGCGTGCACGTCGCAGGCTAGGAGGGATAGCGGACAGATTCGGTCCCCTATCGGCGTTAGGCTGCGGACATGTCCCGACCCACGGGCCGCGTGCTGACCCTCCTGGAGCTGCTGCAGTCGGGAGGCACCCGAACGGTGGCCGAACTCGCCGACCGGCTCGGCGTCGACGGGCGCACCGTGCGCCGGTATGTGGACCACCTCATCGACCTCGATGTTCCGGTGGAGTCGGTACGCGGCCGCTACGGCGGGTAC
Organism: Streptacidiphilus monticola; assembly: GCF_042658505.1. Lineage (NCBI taxonomy): Bacteria > Bacillati > Actinomycetota > Actinomycetes > Kitasatosporales > Streptomycetaceae > Streptacidiphilus > Streptacidiphilus monticola. The sequence continues at coordinate 6,952 of NZ_JBHSQJ010000176.1, forward strand.
CGGCTCGCGCCCGGCTACCGTCTGCCTCCGCTCATGCTCAGCGACGACGAGGCGCTGGCCGTCCTGCTCGGTCTGGTCCTCGGCCGCCGGGCCGGTTTGACGACGAGCCAGCGGACGTCGAGCGAGACGGCGTCGGCCAAGATCCGGCGGGTGCTCCCCACGCACACCGCCCGCCGTCTGGACGCGATCCTCGACGCTCTCGCCTTCACGGACCAGCCCGGCGAGTCCGACGTTCCGGACGCCGGGGTCCTGCTCACGATCGCGGACGCGGTGCGCCACCACCGACCCGTCGCGATCCGCTACACCGACCGCGACGGACAGCGCAGCGAGCGCAGGTTGCACGCCTACGGGATCGTCGCCCACGCGGGCCGGTGGTACGTCACGGGCCACGACCCCCGGATCGGCGAGGAACGGACCTTCCGCCTCGACCGGATCGCGGACGCGCGGACCCTGCCCGGCTCGTTCGAGGCGCCAGCGGGCCCCGATCCGGCGGAGCGCGTGCTGTCGGGTTTCGCCACGGCGGAGTACCGCTACGAGGTGCGCCTGCGGATCCACGCGACGGTCGCGCAGATCCGCGCCCGCCTCCCCGCCGCCGTCGCGCAACTGGAGGAGCCGGAGGCCGCAGCGGACGAGGACCGCGAGACCGAGCGCTGGCGGCGGGTCGAACTGCGAGCGGAGCGGCTCGACTGGCTGCCTCCCGTCCTCGCCTCACTCGACCGGCCGTTCGTCATCGAGCGCCCCGCCGAACTGCGCGACCTCGTCCTCGCACTCGCCGACCGCCTCCGGTCCTGCGTCGCCGAGCCCGAGGGACCGATGTCCTGAGCCGTTGTCCTGAGACGGCCCCTGGGCCTCGACCAGCGCCGTGTCCGGACAGGCCCACCGTGTTGCGGCGCCCGGCACTCCCCCAGCCTTTCGGCCGGGGGTGCCCCCACGCCGCGTTGTCGGGCGCGCCCAAGGACGTCCAGTGCGAGGGCGACCCTCCGCCTTGCGAACGTCCCCCAGCCTTCGGCCGGGGGGTGCCCCCACCACCGGTCACCCCAACCCGGCGAACCCGTCCGGACGCGGCACTAGACCTCGATGGTCTCGCCGGGCGGCACGATCTCCAGGGGCACGTCGGTGAGCATGTCGGGGCTCAGGAAACGGGCCATCGACTGCTGGCCGAGCGGGCCGAGCATCGCCTCATGGATCTGCACCAGTCGCGCGGGGGCGACCTCCCGGACGTAGTCCACCGCCTCGCCGACCTTGGTCCACGGCCCGCTGGTGGGCAGCAGCAGCACGCCCACGGGGACCTCCGGGACGTGGTAGGCGTCGCCGGGGTGGTAGACGTGCCCGTCGACCAGGTAGCCCACATTGGCGACCTGCGGGATGTCACGGTGGATCGAGGCGTGCAGGTCGCCGAGGACGGTCAGGTCGAAGCCCGCGACGTTGAACGCGTCCCCCGCCGCGACGGCCACGACCTGGCCGCGGCGGGCCTCCGTCCAGCGTCCGACCACCGACGCCGGCCCGTAGACCCGCAGCTCGGGCCGGGCCTCCAGGGCCTTGGCGACCAGCTCCTCGTCGAAGTGGTCGAAGTGTTCGTGCGTGATCAGTACCGCCTCGGCCCCGGCCACGACCTCCGCCGCGTCGGGCGTGAACGCGCCCGGGTCGACGGCGATCCGGGCTCCGCCCTTCGTGAAGGTCACACAGGCGTGGGCGTGCTTGGTGAGCTGCATCGGGATTCCTCTCGGAGACACGCAGGAAAGCCTGTACAGGCTAACCTGTACAGATCGGACTGTACAGCCTGGCCTGTGGGCCTGTACCGTGTCCTCATGACGCCGCCCGCCGCCGCGCCCGAGCCCGAGCGACTCGCAGCCGACCTCCGCACGGCAGTCGGCGAACTGGTCCGCGCCGGGCGCCCGTTCGACCAGCTCGCGCCCATCCCGGCGACGGTGCTCGACCTGCTCGACCGACAGGGGCCGATGACGACGGCGGAACTCGCGGCCAGCCGTGGGGTGCGCCACCAGACCATGGCCGCGACCGTCAGGGAACTCACCGAGTCCGGCCTCCTCACCGCCGAGCCCCACCCTGCCGACGCCCGCAAGAAGACGCTGACGCTGACGCCGGAGGGCCGCCGCGCGATCGAGGCCGACCGCCGGCAGCGGATCGGCCTGCTCGCGCGGGCCCTCACCGAGAACCTGGACGAGGCCGAACAGCGCCTCCTCGCCCGGGCCCTGCCCCTGCTCGGCCGCGTCTCCGCGGCCCTGAGCGCCGGGGACGCCGCCCGCGGTGCGGTCTCGGACCGCGGCCCGATCAGCGGCGCGTGGTGAGCGTCCACGCGGTGCAGCGCGGCCCCCATCCGTCGCCATCCCGGCATACCGGCCGAACCGCCGTTCCCTGCGGGTCCTCTGACGCGCGCTCAGCCCGACCTCCTCAGCGCGCGAGGACCAGGCCGGCCGGCGACGGGGTGGCGTGGAAGGTGACGTCGGTGAAGCCCGCCGCCTGCAGCCACGTCCGGTAGTCGTCCTGGGTCCAGGTCGAGCCGTGCCGGGTCTGCAGCAGCATCATCGAGGCGAAGATCAGAGGGAAGGGCGGTCCGGTGCGGCCGTTGTCGACGACGAAGTCGTTGACCACCAGCGTTCCGCCCGGCCGCAGGGCCCGGCGGAACTTCCGGAACACCGCCACGTTGTCGTCCGGCGTCTCCTGGTGGGCCAGGTGGGAGTAGAGCCCGATGTCGTACTCGCCGCTGCCGAAGTCCACGGTGTGGAAGTCGCCGTCGACGGTTCGGAAGCGGTCGCCGACGCCGTGCTCGGCCGTGAACGCCGAGGCGATCCGGTTGACGTTGGCCCAGTCGATCTGGGTGGAACGCGCCTGCGGGTTCATGCCCAGCCAGATGACGGAGAAGATCCCCGAGCCGCCGCCGACGTCGAGGATCGAAACCGCTCCGGCAGTCGCCAGGTCCAGTTCCCGCGCGGCGGTGAGCGCCGACGGCACCGCCAGCGGGGCGATCGCCGGCACGAGTTCCTCCCAGAAGGCGTTCTCGGAGACGTCGGCGGTGTCCTCCGCGACGGGGACGCCGGTGCGCGCCACCTCGGGCAGGTGCGACCAGCGGGGCATGTCGAGGAACTGCAGCTTCGCGAACGCGCCGAGGCAGGAGGGCTTCCCCTCCACCAGGAAGGCCGCTGCGTCAGGGGAGTTGCGGTACCTGCCGTCCTGGACCTCGACGAGGCCGAGGCCGACCAGCCCGTCCAGAAGCGCCCGGGCGCCGCGCGGGGCGAGTCCCGCCTGCGTGGCCACGTCCTCCACCGTGGCCGCGCCGTTGTCGAGATGGGTGAACACCGAATGGATCGCACCGGTCGCGAGCAGGCCGGCCGCCCAGCCTCCGGTGGTGATCTGCATGATCTTTTCTGGGGACGGCTGCGCTGCGGCGTCCATGGCTGCCTCCACAAGGTACCGGGGCGGCCCTGCCCGCAACGGACCGGCGGGACAGGGCAGTTGTCACCAGGTCGAGGGCCCGCCTGCGGCTCCGGGCCCACGGGCCCCGTTCCCTCCTCCCGAGCATGCGCCCCGCCCATGCCTCCAGCCAGCCGGGCCGCCCCAGGTCGGAAGCCTGCCCACCGCGCTGTTCCCGGCCCGGCTCCGCGCCCGGCCCGCGCGGCTCAGCGGAAGGCAGCGGCGTTGCGCCGCGCCCAGGAGGCGAACGACGTGCCGGGGCGGCCCAGCAGGCGGGCCAGGTCGGGACTGACCCGCTGCTCCTCCTCCGTGGGCATGCCCAGGATCGCGAGGGTGCCCTCGACCACGGGTAGCGGCATGAACCGGGACATCTGCTCGTGGGCCTGCTCGCGCGACTGCTCGACGAACGTGATCGGCTCGCCGATCGCCTCGGCGATCGCGGCCGCCCGTTGGCGAGGCGTCGTCGCCTCCGGTCCGGTCAGGACGTAGGTCGCGCCCTTGTACCCGTCCCGCGTCAGGACCGCGGCTGCCGCCGCCGCCACGTCGTCGGGGGCGACGAACGGGAGCGCGACATCGGCGAAGGGCGCGGCTGCGGTGCGGTGGGCGCGGACGGGCTCGGCCCAGGCGAGGACGTTGGAGGCCATGCCGCCCGAGCGCAGCACCGTCCAGTCCAGTCCGCTCGCGGCGACGGCCTCCTCGAACCGGGCCGGGTGCCGATAGGCCTCGGGCCGCGTGGCGACACCTTGGGAGGACAGCAGGACCACCTTGGTGATCCCGCTCTCCCGTGCCGCGGCCAGGACGCCGTCGGGCTGCTCACCGGCCGCCAGCAGGAACAGTGCCTCGGCCCCGGCCAGCGCGGGCCGCAGCGACGCGGGGTCGGCGAGATCGGCCGGGACCGCGCGCACGCCCTCGGGTACGTCGGCCGGCGTGATCCGCCGCGCCACGGCGACGACCTGCTCCCCCGCGGCGGCCAGCAGACCGACCAGCGCGCGTCCCACGTTTCCCGTCGCACCCGTCACGACGATGCTCATGTCGCCTCCAGAAGTTAGTTAGTTGGCTGACTCAGTTCTTGGGACTCTAGCAGGCCGAGGAGGCGGTCTGTCTATAGTCAGTTGGGTGACCAACTCTGCGAAGGTTCAGGCGCGCGGCGCCGACAAGCGCCGCCGGCTCATGCGGGCCGCCGCCCAGGTGCTGCACGAGCAGGGGGTCGAGCGCACCACCCTGGCGGACATCGCCAACGCGGCAGGCGTGCAGGTCGGGAACGTGTACTACTACTTCAAGACCAAGGACGAACTGGTCCGGGCCGCCCTCGCCGAGCACTCCGCCCGCCTCGACGCCCTGACCGCCCGCCTCGACGAGCGGCCCGACCCCCTCGACCGGCTCAAGGGCCTGGTCGAGGCGTGGGTCGGCGAACGCGACACCGCCGCCCGCTACGGCTGTCCCACCGGCACCCTCGCCGCCGAACTCGACAAGCGCGCCGACGGCACGCTCGACCAGGCCGCCGGCGACACCATCCGCCAACTGCTCGACTGGGCCCAGGCGCAGTTCGCGGCCCTGGGCCTGGCCGATCCGGCCGACCTGGCCGTCACCCTCGTCGCGGGCTACCAGGGCATGTCGCTGCTCACCAACGCCCTGCGCGACCCCGGCATCATGACCCGCGAGGGGGACCGCCTGCTGCGCTGGCTGGACGGCCTCGCCGGTCCGACGTCCGCCCCCGGCCGCCCGGGCTGAGCCGGCTCACCGGGCCGACGCCCGCATCCCGCCGCCCCGGCCGACCACCGGAGGGCCGGGCACATCCCAGGTCCGCCCAACTGCCCTCCGGATGCGAAGCGTTGGCGGCCCAGCCGCAGCTGGGCCCACCGGCGCCTCCGCCTGCCCGCCCGGGGATGGACTGGACTAGGCTCCGCAGAGGGGCTGCCGATCACGCGGAGGTACGGGTGTCCGGACTGGTGGGACGGCGGGTGGCCGGGGCCTCCTTCGAGCAGTTGGGCGCCTGGCCCGCCGAGGCCGACCTCGGCGTCTACGTCGTCGACGAGAACGGTCGGATCGTGGGCACGCACGCCCGCACCCTGGAGCTGCTGCGCTGGACGCAGGAGGAACTGCTGGGCCGGGACGGCCACGAGATGCTGCACCGCAAGGCCGACGGCGGGACCCTCCCCCGCGCCCAGTGCCCGATGATGCAGGCCATGCTCACCGGCCGGCCCGTCCACGGCGACGACACCTGGTTCGCCCGCGGCGACGGCACCCTGCTGCCCGTCTCCTGGCTGGTGTCCCCCTGCCGCTGGGACGACGGCACGGCGGGGACGCTGGTGGTCTTCCACGAGGTCCCCCCGGCCGAGCCGGCGCGGCCCCTGGGCGCGCTCACCGAGCTGGAACGGCTCGCGCTCCTCGCGGAGACCACGTCCACGCTGACCGCGACCCTCAACGAGCAGGAGTGCGTCCGGCGGCTGGTGCACCTGCTGCTCCCCCGACTGGCCGACTGGGTCGTGGTGGACCTGGCCGACGAGCAGGGCGAGGTGTGGCGCACCACCGTCGCGACCTGCCTGCCGGACGGGCGGGTCCGCCGCCGCCACGACCTCGAGGGACCGATGCCGCCGGTCACCCCCCGGTCGCAGCTGCCGCTGTCACGCGCGCTGCGCGGCGGCGTGGCCTCACTGGCCGGGCCGGAGGTGTACGAGGGGGCGCCGGACTCGGGCATCGCGGTGATCCAGCACGACCTGTTCGCGGTCACCGGCATCCGCTCGGCGGCCATCGCCCCGATCCGCGACAACCGGGTCGTGCTGGGCGCGGTCACCATCGGCCGCACCGAGCCCGGCTCCCGGTACACCGTGCAGGACCTGTCCCTGCTGGAGGACATCAGCCGCCGGGCCGGCCTCGCCCTGTCCAACTCCCGTCTCTACCAACGCCAGCGCCGCATCGCCGAGACCATGCAGCGGCACCTGCTGCCGCAGCTCCCGGACGTGCCGGGGCTGCAGATGGCCGCCCGATACCTCCCCGCGCCCGAGGCCTCCCAGGTGGGCGGCGACTGGTACGACGCGTTCACCCTGCCCGGCGGCGACACGGCCGTGGTCATCGGCGACGTGATCGGCCACGACCTGGACGCGGCCGCCGGCATGGCCCAGCTGCGGAACATGCTGCGGGCGCTGACCTGGGCGCTGGAGGGAAGTCCGGGCCTGCTGCTGGACCGGCTCGACGAGTCGGTCACGCACATAGCCGACGCCGTCATGGCCACCCTTGTCCTGGCCCGGATCCACCGCGGCCCGGCGGGCGAATGGTCGGTGCGCTGGAGCAACGCGGGCCACCCCCCGCCGCTGCTCGTGACCGGCGACGGCCAGGCCCGGTTCCTCGACACGGCCAGCGGCCTGCTGCTGGGCAGCGGCTTCCCGGCACGCCGGACGGAGGCGGTGGAGCCGCTGCCGCCCGGCTCCACCCTGCTGCTCTACACGGACGGCCTGATCGAGTCCCCGGCCCAGGGCATCGACCCGGGCCTGTCCCAACTTCGGCGCCACGCCGCCGCGTTGGCCCACCGCCCGCTGGACCGCATGTGCGACCAGCTGCTCGACCGGGTCCGCCCCGGGGACAACCAGGACGACGTCGCACTGCTGGCCATCCGCACACCCTGACCCGGCCGGGCGCGGGAGCCGAACCGACCCGCTGCCGGCCCGCACCGGAGCGGCCTGCTGCCGGGACCGACCGGACGGCTGCCACCTGCGAGGTTTCGTCTCGGTGCGGCGGGCAAGCCGCATCCCCGGACGTCCCCTTCGCGCGCATCGACAGGAGGTGCTCATGGCGGTGCCTCCCGAGCGGGCGACCGGACCGACGGTGGGGGTCGAGGAGGAGTACCTGCTGGTCGATCCCGTGTCCGGCAGCCCTCGGCCGATCGCCGACCGGGTCCAGGAACTCGCCCGGCGGGATCCCCGGCTGGACCCGCACGAGGTGCAGCACGAACTCCTGCAGGCCCAGGTCGAGGTCTCGACGCCGATCTGCTCCTCGCTGCCGGAGGTCGCCGGCCATCTGCTGCGGCTGCGGCACGCCCTCGGGTCGGCCGCGGAGCAGGCCGGCTGCCGGCTCGCCGCCTGTGCCACCTCCACCGGCGACCTGGAGGTCGCCATCCCGGTGACCGCCACCGCCCGCTACCGCGCGCTGCGCACGGCGGCGCCCCGGCTGGTCGACGAGCAGCTGATCAACGGGATGCACGTGCACGTCGCCGTGCCGGAGCGGGACACCGGCGTGCGGGTGATGAACCGGATGCGGCCGTGGCTGCCGCTGCTGCTCGCGCTCTCGGCCAACTCACCGCTCTGGCTGGGAGTTGACACCGGGTTCGCCAGCTGGCGCCATCTCGTCTACAGCCGGTGGCCGGTCACCGGCATCCCGCCGCTGTTCCGCGACGCGCACGACTACGAGGAGCGGGTGGCCCGGTTGGTCGCGGGCGGCCTGATCGGGGATCCGGGCCAGCTGTACTGGGCGATCCGGCTGTCGGAGCGGTATCCCACGGTCGAGGTGCGGGTCTGCGACATCCAGCTGCGGGTGGACGAGGCCGTGATGCTGGCCGGCCTGATCCGGGCCCTGGTGATGACTCTGCAGGAGGACGCGACCGCCGACGAGGCCGGAGGCCGGATGACCTCCGAGTGGCTGCAGGCCGCCCTGTGGTCCGCCGCCCGGCACGGGATCGACGACCGGGTGCCCGACCCGTGGAGCGGCGCGCTGCGCAAGGTCGGCGACGTGTGCAGCGACGCCCTGGACTACCTGTCCCCCGCGCTGGAGGCGACCGGCGACGCCCGGCACGTCGTCCCGCTGGTGCACCGGCTGCTGCGCGAGGGCAACGGCGCGGTGCGCCAGCAGCGCGTCCTGGGCGAGGGCGGCTGGCCGGCGCTGCGGGACTTCCTGCTGCTGCAGACCAGCGGCCAGGGCTGAGAAACGGCCGGTTCGCGGTCTCGACGGCGGGCAGGCGCGCCCCATGGAGCACCGAGAGAGCGAGACCTTCCGCAGGGCCGTCGTCACCGGCTCGGACTCGGGCATCGGCCGGTCCGTCGCCGTTGCCCTCGCGGCGCAGGGGATGGACGTCGGGATCACCTGGCACAGCGACGAGCCCGGCGCCGAGGAGACGGCGAAGGAGGCGCGCGGCCACGGCGTGCGGGCGGCGGTCCGCCGACTGGACCTGCTGGACCTGGGGCGGGCCGGGGCCGTCGTCGACGAACTGGCGAGCGAGCTGGGCGGGTTGGACGTCCTGGTGAACTGCTCGGGGACCGGCAGCAGCGAGCCGGCGCTGGACATGGACCTGGACACCTGGCGCCGGGTGCTGACGGTGGACCTGGACGGAGTCTTCGTCTGCGTCCAGCGCGCCGCGCGGCACATGGTCGCCGCCGGGCACGGCGGCCGGATCATCACCATCACCAGCGTGCACGAGCACGCGCCCCGGGTGGGCTCGGCGCCCTACTGCGCGGCGAAGGCGGGAGCCGGGCTGCTGAGCCAGGTCCTGGCGCTGGAGCTGGCCGAGTACGGCATCACCGTCAACTGCGTGGCGCCCGGCGAGATCAGCACGCCGATGACCGGCCAGACCGACACCGATCCGGCCGGCCGGTCCCGCCCCGGCGTCCCGCTCGGCCGGCCCGGACACGCCGACGAGGTCGCCGCGGTCGTCGCCTTCCTGGCCTCCCCCGCCGCCGGCTACGTCACCGGCGCCTCGTACGTGGTCGACGGCGGCATGCTGCTGATGGGCCCTCAGGCGGGTTCGCACCTCACGTCGGACGACTGGCGCGGCGTGTGAGAGCCGGCCTGGGGCCGCTCGCCTCGGGGAGTTGACGCCGCCTCAGCCGAGCGCCGGGCGGGCGCAGGCGGCTCACAGGGGCATGGCCGGCAGCTCGACCACCCGGCAGGCGAGGGGTGTGTCGGGACCGAGGTGGCAGCAGGCGCTGGCGGTCGCGTGGCCGTCGGCGACGAACAGTGCGCGCCCGGCGGCGAGGTCGCCCCGCACCAGCAGCGCCGGGCTCAGCGGCTTGCCCTTCGCCGCCCGCTTCAGCGCCCGGGCGACCTCCGGATGCTGCCGGTCCAGCGGGGGCAGCTGGGCGGCGTGCAGGACGTCGCCGGCGTCCAGGAGGTCCGTGCGGGCGGCGGACAGCAGGCCCACCAGCACGTCGGCGGTACCGGGGCTGGCCACCAGCGACAGCCGGGCGCGGGCGGCGGGGAGATCGGGGTCCCCGCTCCAGTCGGGTGACGTCTTCTTGCGGCTCATCGTGCGTCCTCTCTGCGCGGATCGGCGCGGATCACGGTGCGCCGGTCGCCTACCCCGCCGGTGCGGTAGGCACGCCGGGCACACCGGCGGCGAGTCGTCGGCAGAAGAGGGCCTCGGTCGCGGCGGTCCGCGCGAGCTCGTCCGGGTGGACGCTCTCGTCGGGCGCGTGGACGCGCGCGAGGGGCTCCTCCACGCCGACCATGATCACCTCCGCTCCTGGGTGCGCCTCGGCCAGCGCGCTGCACACGGGGACCGTGCCGCCGTCGCCCCGGTAGCGCAGTGGCTGCCCGTAGACCTCGCGTGCCGCGTCGGCGAACGCGGCCCACACCGGTCCGGAGGCGGAAGCGCGGTACGGGCGCGCCGAGTTGAGCACGGTGACCGCGACGCGGGCGCCCCAGGGGGCGCTCTGCCGGATCCGGGCGACCAGTGCCGCCGCCGCGCTGTCGGCCTCGGTGCCCGGCGGGATGCGGAGGTTGATCCGGGCCCGGGCGGTGCCGGCGCCCGTGGCCGGCGGCCCGTCGATGCCGGTGACGGTCAGGGCCGGACGGGCCCACAGCCGGTCGGCGACGCTGCCGGTGCCGGTCAGCGCGACGCCCGGGAGCACACCCGCGGCCTGCCGGAACTCGCCTTCGTCCCAGTCCTCCTGGGACCAGTTGCCGTCAACCGGGAGGCCGGGAAGGCAGGGTGCGCCGGTCCCGTCCCGCAGGGCGTTCAGGATGCGCAGCAGCGCGGCCGGCGCGTCCGGACCGTGGCGCCGGCGACGGTCGGGAAGTTCGACGGTGACCGTCAGATCGACGGCACCGCGCAGCACCACGGTGGCGGTGGGGACGCCGACCTCGGCGTTGCCGGAGTCGCCGAGCAGGACCGCGTCCGCCGCGAAGTCGCGGGGGTGCGCGCGCACGTGGTCCACCAGCGCGCTGCTGTCGCTCTCCTCGCTGCCCTCCACCAGCACCCGGACGCCCACGGGCGGGTCGGGGCCCAGGGCCCGCAGGGCGGTGAGGTGGGCCACCAGGTTGCCCTTGGCGTCGGCCGCGCCGCGGCCGTACCAGCGGCCGCCGCGCTCGGTCAGCCGGAACGGCGGCGAGTGCCACTCCGCGAGGTCGCCCGGCGGCTGCACGTCGTAGTGGCAGTAGAGCAGCACCGTGGGC
>NZ_JBHSQJ010000177.1:0-9096 GCF_042658505.1 Streptacidiphilus monticola
CGACGATGGTGCGGGAGAACACGTCCAGGACGAACGCGATTCTGTGGAATCTGTGACCTGCGGTTTCATCTCTGGGTGCCTTGCCGGACTGAGATGATCGGCAACAGTTGGCCGGTGGCGGGGCGGTTCAGCTCATGGGGGCTGTTGGCCGTCTCAGGGGTCGTGGGGTTCGTGCGGGGCCGGGCATCGGGTGGGGGCCGGTGCCCGGCGGGGTGGGGGTCAGCCGGTGGCGGGGGTGGGGAGGTCGCCGATCATCTGACCGCACCGGGAGGAGCTGAGAGCGGGCCAGGCCGGCTCCGTAGGCGCCGGTGCCTTCCACCCCGACCAGCACCAGGGTGCCGAACGAGCGGAGCCAGGCCAGGAACTCGCGGTAGCCGGCCGTGTTGGCCTCGAACTGCTCAGCCCCCAACACCCGTCCGGCCGCGTTGACGGCCGCCGCGGTGTGGGTGTCCTTGTGGGTGTCGACGCCGGTGATCTCGCGGGTCTGCTGTGCGATGGTGGACATCGCCGTCCTCTCCATACGACCGGTCAGGGCGGCAGCCACCGGTCCGGCGGGCGGACAGGACAGGGATGGGGCTTCTGGCCAGGCTCTTATGAAGTCACGCAGGCCGGGCCGGTGGATGCACACGAGCGGCTCCCGGACAGGGCCGACAGATCCCGTTGAGGACCCAGGGTCAGTCAGGCGGTGGTCAGACCCTGCCGGGAGACGCTCACGACCATCCTCACTGTCAGGCGGTGTCGCCGCCGTCGGCGAGCAGGGTGCTGCCGGTCATGAAGGCGGCCAGGTCGGAGGCGCAGAACAGCACCACGCGCGCGATGTCGTCCGGGACGCCCGGCCGGCCGACGGGGCCGGTCCCCATCAGGGCGGTGGGGGGCTCCTGGCCCTCCGGCATCCCGGCGGCTGCCAGGGCTTGACGCAGCATCAGCAGGTTGCCCTCGGTGGGCACGTAGCTGGGGGCGACGCCGAGGACGCGGATGCCCAACGGGGCCAGTTCGACAGCCAGTTCGCGGGTGAGGCCGCGGGCAGCGTGCTTCGAGCCGACGTAGGCGGCCAGCCCCGGAGCGCTGGCGCGGAAGCCGGCCGTGGAGACGATGTTGACGATGACCCCGCCCGTCCCGGCCCCTGACATCCGCCGGGCCGCCTCCCTCGCGCCGATGAAGACGCCGCGGGCGTTGACGTCGAAGACCTTGTCCCAGTCCGCGTCGCTCATCTCCAGTAGCGGGATGCTGGGGAAGATGCCCGCGTTGTTGATCCAGGCTTCCACCCCGCCCAGTTCCCCGACGGCCCGGTCGGCCGCCGCGGCGACGGAGGCGCTGTCGGCGACGTCCATGGCGACGCCGACCGCGCGTACGCCGTAGCGCTGGGCGACGTCGGCCGCGGCCTCGTGGGCGAGGTCCTCGTCGATGTCGCCGATGAGCACGTCGGCTCCTGCCTCCGCCAGGCGCAGGGCGATCGCCTTGCCCAGCCCCCGGCCTCCGCCGGTCACGACCGCGCGCCGTCCCTTGAGCGAGACGAGTTCGTCCAGGGTCTTGCCGGACACCTCTGCGATGGACATGCTGCTGCGTTCTCCTCGTGCTGTCGTGAAGGATTGATGGGCCGTCATGTCCGCGCACCGGCGCACGCGTCGGCGGCGGTGCGGGTCGGGGGTGCGGGCAAGGGGCGCGAGGCTTCCACCCGTCCGGGCCGGGCGTGGATCTCGTGGCCGTCGGGGAAGCGGACCAGCGCGGTGGAGCCGGGCGGCACCTCGCAGGTGAGGTGGAGCTTGCCGTCCTCGACGCGCCACTCGACGCCGATGCGTCCCTGCGGGCTGTCGAAGCCGCCCTTCGCCCAGCTGATCCGGCCGCCCAGCACCGGCGCCACCTCGAAGGACTCCCATGCCGTGGAGCCGGGCGTCTGGCGCAGACCCAGGGTGTGGGTGTGCAGGAAGCGGACGACGGCGCCCTTGCTGTAGTGGTTGAGCGAGGCGGTGGCGTTCCCGTCCTCGTCCACGCCGTCCCACTCCTCCCAGATGGTGGTGGCGCCGCGGTCGAGCATGCCGAGCCAGGACGGGAAGGTGCGCTGGAAGAGCACGTCGTAGGCGGTGTCGGCGTGGCCGTGGTCGGCGAGCACCGGGAGCAGGTCGGCCGTGGACAGGAAGCCCGTGGCGAGATGTCCGCCGGCCGCCTCGATCAGGTCGACCAGGTGCCGCGCCGCCCGCTCCCGCAGGCCGGCCGGGATCAGCCCGAAGGCGAGCGCGCGGACGTAGCCCGCCTGGGTGCCGGCGGTGGTACGGCCGTCGGCGTCCAGGAATTCCGTCTGCCAGGCGGCGCGCACCCGGTCCGCCGTCGCGCGGTAGCGGGCCGCGTCCTCGGCCTGGTTCAGCACCGCGCCGGCCGCGGCGAGGGTGCGCACCGAGCGGAACAGGTAGGCGGTGCCGACCTCGCCCTTGTCGGCGAGGTACCAGGCCATCGGGTCGTCGGCCAGCGGGTCGGCCGACGTGCCGTCGGCCGCGTGCTGCTTGGGTTCGAGCCACTCGCCCCAGTGGAAGGAGCCGTCCCACAGGTACTGCTCGTGCGGAAGCGGCTCGGCCGCGCGCTCGACCCGTGAGGCGTGGCGCCGGGTCCGCGCGGTCTCCAGCGCCCAGTCGACCCAGCGGCGCATGGCGTCCCAGTTCTCGGCCAGTGCCTGGGTGTCGCCGTAGGTCTCGTACAGCACCCAGGGGACGTGGACGATGGCGTCGCCCCAGCCGGCAGATCCGGTGATGTGGTCGACCATGGTGTCCGGCTCGCTCCGGAGCCGGTTGGCGTCCGGGGAGGAGTTGACGATCCGTCCGTCGTCGAGCTGGTCGTCGCGCACCGAGCGCAGCCACTTGCGGCTGAAGCCGTCCACGTCGAACAGGCGGGCTGCTGTGGCCACGAAGATCTGGTAGTCGCCGGTCCAGCCGAGGCGCTCGCGGGTGGGGCAGTCGGTGGGGATGTCCACCGCGTTGCCGCGGAAGCTCCAACGTGCCGCCTCGTGCAGGCGGTTGAGGTCCTCGTCGCTGCAGACGAAGTCCGCTGTGGGGCGCAGGTCGGTGTGGACGACCTGCATGACCGCGTTCTTCGGGTCGAACCCGGCGTCGGCGCGGCTGATCCGGGCGTAGCGGAAGCCGTGCACCGTGTGGCGGGGCTCGAACACCTCGCCCGGGCGGCCGGAGGAGACCACCTGGTCGCGCTGGACGAACGGGATGGGCGCCTCGCCGGGCCGTTTGCTGTCGAGGTGAGTCGTGGTCAGGTCACCGGTGGGGTCGAGGTGTTCGCCGTAGTCGATCACGGTGCGGGTGCCGGCCGGGCCGAGGTCGCGCAGGGTGATCCAGCCGGAGGCGTTCTGGCCGAAGTCGACGAGCCAGGCGCCGTCGGGCTGCCGGCGGGCCGCGACGGCGGCGCGCTGCTCGACCCGGCGCACGGGCGGCGCGGGCGACCAGGCGATGGGCGGCGCGGTCACCGCGTCGACGAGGACGGGCTGCTCCGGGCCGGGGCCGGCGAGGAAGTCGGTCGTCTGACCGTCCATCAGGTCGGCCGCGACGACGGTGCTGCGCCGCGAGGTCCAGTCCGCGTCCGTGCCGAAGGTCTGCGTCGTCCCGTCGGCGTGGTCCACGTGCAGTTCGAGTCGTGCGGCGGTGGTGCTGCCCCAGGAGTCGCGCTTGCGCCAGGTCCCGACGCTGCCCCGGTACCAGCCGTCGGAGAGCAGGATCTCCAGCTGGTTGCCGCCGGGCCGCAGCAGCGCGGTGACGTCCGCGGCCTGTGCGTACAGGGTCTCGTCGTACGAGGTGGCTCCGGGAGCCAGCTCCGCGGTGCCCACCCGGGCGCCGTTGACGAACACCTCGTACACGCCGAGCGCCGTGCTGTAGAGGCGGGCGCGGACCACGTCCGTGGCGAGCTCGGCCCGCCCCCGCAGGGCGTAGGCGGGGCGGGACCGAGCGTCGGCCGGGCCGTCCTGACGCGGGGAGATCCAGCGTGCGGTCCAGTCCGGTGCGAACAGCCCGGCCTCGAACGCGTGCCAGTCGGACCACGGCGAGGTCGTCCCGTGACGGTGGGTGCGCACCCGCCAGGTGACGGTCTGTCGGCTGCGCAGCGGGGGAAGCGGCCAGGGCACGAACAGGTGCCGGGCCGAGCCGGCCTGGTCCACCTGATGCTGCTCGTCGTCGATGCGGATCTGGAGCGTGCAGCCGTCCTGGCCGCTCCAGCCGGGCGGCAGCTTCCAGGACAGCTGCGGGCGGTCCTCGGCAACCGGGAAGCCGTCCCCGCCGGAGGCGATGGCGAGGTCGTAGGGGGCGTGGGCGGTCACGGTCAGCGGACCGCCTTGACGCGGGTGAAGATCATCAGTCCTCCGAGGAACGCGAGGGCCGCGCCCGTCAGATAGAGCAGGGTGTAGTTCTTCTCGCCGCCGGACGCGCCGACGGCGAGGATGAAGGGAGCGATCAGGGGGGCGAGCGCGCTGGGGATCTTGAGGGAGAGCACGCCGACGGTCATGTAGCGGCCGGCCTCCTCCTGGTCCGGCAGCACCGCCATCACGATCGCCTGGTCGACGGCGGTGAAGAAGGCGATGGACAGCTGCATCAGCACGGAGCCGACGACGAGTTGGGGGAAGGAGTGGCTGAAGGCCTCGGTGACGGCGCCCGCGACGAAGAACAGCCCGCCGACGAGCGCGAACAGCCGACGTCGGCCGAGCCGGTCGGACAGCATGCCGCCGCCGACGGCGCCGAGCGCCGCCGCGAGGATGCCGAGCATCCCGATGACCGCCACCGTCCCGGCCACGTCCTGGACGGTCATCCGCAGCCGCTGGGCATAGAAGAAGGTGCTGAAGGTGGTGTTGAAGTACAGGCCCGTGAAGAAGGTGAGGCGGCCCAGCCAGTTCCAGGCGAAGTCCCGGTTCTGGCGCGGGCTGAAGGTGTAGCCGGCGAGCAGCGTGCGCGCCGAGACCGGTCCGGCCGGGACGGGCGTGTCGGTGCGGGACTCGCCGCGGCTGCCGACGCGCAGGAAGACCGCGGCGAGCACGGCCCCGACCAGCGCAGGGAGCATGAACACCAGCAGGGTGTGGCCGGACACGGCCGAGACCAGTCCGATGCCGACGATCGGGCCCATCTGGCCGGTGAGTCCCGTCAGGCCGGAGACCTTGCCGCGCCGCTCCTCGGGGATGCGGTCGGCCTGCAGGTTGAGGATCGCCTGGGCGGCGGTGGTCCACCCGAGCAGCGCGAACACCCAAGCCACGCCCATCAGCGGCACGTTGGGGGCCAGCGCGACTGCGGGCAGGGCCACCAGGCCGAGGACCGCGCCGCCGAGCAGGAACGGCAGCCGCCGCCCGATCCGGGTGCGGGTCCGGTCGCTCCAGACGCCGACGAGGGGGCTGAGCACGCCGGCGCCCTCGCCCGCACCGGCCTCACCCTCGTCACCCACCTCGCCGGGGCGCCGGGCCGTCCGCTGCCCGACGTCTGCGCGGCGATCGACGCCTCGGTGGTGGTGGGCCTGGAGCCCTTCGACGAGGACACGGTGCGCGCGCTGCGGGCGGCCGGGGCGGCCGTGGTCTTCACCACGGAGGCGGAGATCCACCCGACCATGCGCCGGATGGGCCGGCTGCAGGCGCAGTACCTGATCGCCCGCGGCCACCGCCGGATCGGCTACGCCATGCCGGCCCTCGACCACCTGCGCCGGATCGCCGAACAGCGGGCGCTGGGAGTGGAGGACGCCTGCACGGCGGCCGGCCTCGCACCACCACTCGTGCTGGACACGGGCATCGACGTCGCGGTCATGGCCCGCGCCGCACGCAGGTGGCGGCGCGAGCAAGTGACCGCGGTGTGCGCCTACAACGACGAGCAGGCCCTCGCCCTGCTGTCGGGCATGCGCCAGGCCCGGCTTTCCGCTCCGGAGGACCTCGCGGTCATCGGTGTCGACGACATCCCGCTGGCGCGCGCGGCGGAACCCCCGCTGACCACGGTGACCTTCGACCTGGAAGGCGCCGGCCACGCCATGGCCCAGGCCGTCGTCGACGCCCTGCGGGACGCACAGCCGCAGCCGTCGCCCACCCCCCTGGCCTGCTCCGTCGTGCCCCGCGCCTCGGCCTGAGCCCGGCTCCGGCTGATACCCCGTCAACTCCCGCAAGGCTGCCCGCCCGGCGCGAGGCCCGCACCAGGACAGATGCGCGGTCGGCGGCGTTCGAGATGCCCGAGCACGCGGGGTCAGGGCAACCCCGCCCCCAGCCGTGCCGGGGCAGCACACCCCCGGCGAGCCGCTTCGGCCCGGCCACCCGGCGGGTAGGCGCCCTCGCACGCGGCTCCTTACGGCCGCAGGCCGCCGGGACGGCGCGCGGGCCGGGCGGTGCGCGGCCGGGGCTCGGACACCCGGCCTACGATGCTGCGGTGAACGCCGCCGGACGCCCGCCCACCATCTACGACGTCGCCCGCCTCGCGGGCGTGGCGCCCTCGACGGTCTCCCGGGCCTTCTCCCGCCCCGGCCGGGTGAGTTCCCAGATGGCGGCCCGCGTCCAGGCCGCCGCGAACGAGTTGGGCTACCGGGCGAACGCCGCGGCCCGCGCCCTGCAGACGGGCCGGACCGCGACCATCGGTCTCGTCGTCTCCGACGTCACCAACCCCGTCCACTTCGGCATCATCCGCGGCGTCGAGGAGGCGGCCTCCCAGGCCGGGTACACCATGCTGCTCGCCGACGCCCAGGAGTCCGAGCCCCACGAACGCACCGCCGTCGAGCGGCTCCTGCCCGGCGTGGACGGGGTGGTGCTGGCGAGTTCGCGGATGTCGGACCGGGCGATCCGCGCGGTGGCCAAGCAGCGCCCGCTCGTCGTGCTCAACCGGGTGGTGCCCGGCAGCCGGAGCGTGGTGTCCGACACCGAGGCCGGGGTCCGCAGCGCTCTCGCCCACCTGCACGGTCTCGGTCACCGGTCCGTCACGTACCTGGCCGGCCCGGAGGCGTCCTGGGCGGACGGACGCCGCTGGCGGGCCCTGCTCGACCTGGGACCGGAGTTCGGCCTGCGGACGGCCCGGGTCGCCTCGTCCGCGCCGACGGTCTCGGGCGGCCTGGCCGCGGCCCGAGACGTGCTGCGGCTGCGCCCCACGGCCGTGATCGCCTACAACGACCTGCTCGGCATCGGCCTGCTGCGCGGCCTGGCCGAAGCCGAGGTCCGGGTTCCCGAGCAGATCAGCGTGGTCGGCTTCGACAACATCTTCGGCTCGGACTTCTGCACCCCCGCCCTGACGACGGTGGCCGCCCCGCTGCGGGCGATCGGCACCGAGGCGTTCTGGGAACTGCACCGCCTGATCGACCGTCAGCCGCTGCGTACGCACCCGGTGCTGACGCTGCCGACGCAGCTGGTGGTCCGCGACTCCACGGGCGTCCGCGCCGGGAGCGGCAGCCGCCGCCGCAAGGCCGCGGAGGGCACGTGACGGCAACAGACGGCAACAGACGGCAACCGATTGCCGAGGCACTGCCCTGGTGGCCTAGGGTCGCGAGAGCTCGGCAGGGCAGTCGCGTGCCCTGGCACCACCCCCGCCTGGAGGTACCCGTGAACGACCCGATCACAGCCGTCCTCACCGGCGCGCAGGCCCAGGCCGAGCAACGGGTCGCCGCGCTGCTGCACGGCAACTGCCCGCTGGGGGTGGCCTTCTCCGGCGGCGTGGACTCCTCCGTCCTGCTCGCCCTGGCCCTGCGCGCGCTCGGGCGCGACCAGGTGGTGGCGGTGCTCGGCGTCTCCCCCAGCCTGGCCGCCGACGAACGCGCAGGTGCCCACCGTGTCGCCGCGTATCTGGGCGCGCGGCTGGTGGAAGTCGCCACCGCCGAGGGCGACCTGCCCGCCTACCGGGCGAACGGCCCGGACCGCTGCTTCCACTGCAAGAACGAACTGTTCACCCGGATCTCCGAGTCGGTCGCCGCCGAGCACGGCCTCGCCGCCGTCGCCTACGGCGAGAACGCCGACGACGTGCTGCGCCCGGACCGGCCCGGCAGCCGGGCCGCGACGCTCCACGCCGTGCTGCGTCCGCTCGCCGACGCGGGCGTCGACAAGCAGCTGGTGCGCGGCATCGCGCGTGCCCTGGGCCTGCCCAGCGCGGACAAGCCCGCTGCCCCGTGCCTCGCCTCCCGGATCCCGCACTTCGAGGAGGTGACCCCGGCCAAGCTCGCCCAGGTCGAGCAGGCCGAACACGCCCTGCGTGCCCTGGGCTTCCGCGACGG
Source organism: Streptacidiphilus monticola (assembly GCF_042658505.1). Classification (NCBI taxonomy): domain Bacteria; kingdom Bacillati; phylum Actinomycetota; class Actinomycetes; order Kitasatosporales; family Streptomycetaceae; genus Streptacidiphilus; species Streptacidiphilus monticola. The sequence continues at coordinate 8,197 of NZ_JBHSQJ010000177.1, forward strand.
CAGGGTGCGCCACCACGGCGACACGGCCCGCGTGGAGCTGCCCGTCGAGGACCTCCCCAGGGCGGCAGGTCCTCAGCGCGAGGAACTGCTGGCCGCGATTCGCGCGGCAGGATTCCGCACGGTCTCCCTCGACCTGGGCGGCATCCGGTCGGGCGCCTTCACCCTTCCCCTCGTCGAGGTGACCGCACGTGGCTGACGAGTGGACCCCGCCCGCCGCGATCGAGGACTTCGTGCGGCTCGACCACGACCGGGCCGCGCGGCGCGGCTATCCGGAGGCCGTCTACTGCGAGGGCAAGACCGTGGACCAGGTCCGCGCGATCGCCGCCGCCGTGGGCGCGCGGCAGGCGCGGACGTTGTTCACCCGGGCCGCGCCGGAGCAGGCCGCCGCCGTCCTCGCCGAACTGCCGGACGCGGCCCACGACCCGCAGGCCCGGCTGCTGGCCTGGCCGCCCCAGCCGCCTGAGCCGACAGGGGGTCTGGTCCTCGTCCTGGCCGCCGGCACCTCCGATCTGCCGGTGGCCCGCGAGGCGCAGCTGACGGCACGTCACCTGGGCCGTGCCACCGAGCTGGTGACGGACGTGGGCGTCGCCGGGCTGCACCGGGTGCTGGGGCAGCTGGACCTCCTGCGGCGAGCGAGGGTCGTCGTGGTCGCGGCGGGCATGGACGGGGCGTTGCCGAGCGTGGTGGCCGGACTGGTCGCCGCGCCGGTCGTGGCGCTGCCCACCTCGGTCGGCTACGGCGCCGCGTTCGGCGGCATCGCGCCGCTGCTGTCCATGCTCAACTCCTGCTCCCCCGGCGTCGCCGTCGTCAACATCGACAACGGCTACGGGGCCGGGCACCTGGCCGCCCAGATCGCCGCGCCGGCGCCCTGAGGCAGCGTCAGTCCGGCGGCAGCGGCGC
>NZ_JBHSQJ010000177.1:9110-18253 GCF_042658505.1 Streptacidiphilus monticola
GCGAGCACCACACGGACCGGCAGGCCCAGTTCCCGCGCCAGCTGGGCCACCGGATCGAATTCCGGGGTGGCCTGGAGGATCCGGCCGTCGCGGTGGCCGATCTTGACGGGGAGCCGGGTGCCGTGGACCTCGACGTCACGCCAGCAGCGCTGTGACGCGGTCTTGCGGACCGGGTGTTCGCGCAGACCCAGCGTGCTGGTCTCGCGCAGGACGGCCTCGCGCAGCGCCTCGGCGCGGTCCGGCCGGGCCAGCACGGAGAGGGTGTGCGCGGGGCGGCCCTTCTTCATGAGCACGGGCGTGAGCCAGGCGTCGGAGGCCCCCGCGTCCAGCAGCGCGGCCAGGACCAGGGGCCAGACCCGCGGGTCGAGGTCGTCGACGTTGGCCTCGATGACCACGGCCTCGCCGGGGTCCCCTGTGTCGGGCCCCGCGCCGGGCGGTTGCGCCACCGAGCCGATCAGGACCCGGACCACATTGGGACGGCCGGGCACGTCACGGCCGCCGGCTCCGATGCCGACGGCTTCCAGGTCCAGCACGGGCAGGTCTTCGCAGGCCTCGGCCAGTGCGGTGACCAGGGCCATGCCGGTGGGGGTGGCCAGTTCTCCGCTGCCGCCCGCGAACACCCGCCAGCCGAGGGCGAGTTCGGCGACGGCGGGCACCGGGACCGGCAATGATCCGTGCGCCGCGTCGATCCGGCCGGAGCCGACCGCGACCGGCCCGGCGGTCAGCCGTTCGACGCCGAGTGCGTGCAGGGCGGCGCTCACGCCGACCACGTCGGCGATCGAGTCCCACGCGCCGACCTCGTGGAAGTGCACCTGCTCGGGCGCGACTGCGTGCACCCGCGCCTCGGCTGCCGCCAGGCGGGCGAAGACGGCCAGAGCGCGTGCGCGTACCCGGTCCGGCAGTTCCGCCTCCTCCAGGCGTTCGCGGACGGCGGCCCAGGTGCGGTGCGGCTGGTCCGGCCGCAGGAGGTCGACGTGCATCCGGTTCGCCCGCAGCCCGGCGCGGGTCACCTGTTCCGGCGTCAGCCGCACGGTGTCGGGAACCACCGCGTCCACCGCCTGCTGCACCGCCTCCAGCGGGGCTCCGGCGTCGGTGAGGGCGCCGAGCAGCATGTCGCCCGCCACGCCCGCGCCCGCGTCGATCCATGCCGCGCGCACGGTCAGTTGCTCCGCAGTCGGTAGAGCACCTCGCCCGCCTGGGGCACCACCAGCGTGTCCGGGTCGGCGGCGAAGGCGGCCGGATCCACGGTGGCGGGGTCGAGGTAGTTGAGGTTCGCGGCCCGGACGATGTCCTGCGGGATGCCGGTGGCCAGGGTGACGGTGACGCGGCAGCGCTCGCCGTGGACCGGATCCCAACTCCCCGCTCCCCGCAGGTGGGTGGAGTGTGCGAGGACGCCCCAGTGCAGGTCCTTGTACCGGTCCCACTGGCCGGTGAAGAAGTCCCGGCAGTGGTAGCCGATCTGCTCGATCTCCGGGTGCATCTCGGCGAGCCGGGTGACGTGCGGGGCGTAGAGGATCACCTCCCCGCCGTCGGCGACGACCGGCTCCAGCTTGTAGAAGCCCTTGGCCGCGGTCCACACGTCCTGGTACTTGGCGGGCATCAGCGACAGCACCCGCTTGACCGGCGCTTCCAGGTAGCGCACGTGGGTCTCGGCGGAGACCTCGGCCGCTGCTGCCCAGGCCGCTTCGGGGGTGCCGAACGCGGCGGCGTGCAGCGCGCCGGAGCCGGACTCGGCGACCAGACACAGCGCCAGGCGGCGGCTGGGGATCAGCGCCGCGGCCTCGTCGATCAGGGCCCGCACGGGCGTGATGCCGCGGGTGCCGATGATCTCCGCGCTGCTGATGAGGGCACCGAGCCAGTGCGACAGATCGATGATCTCCGCGCCGGCGACACCGGGGAAGAAGTACTTGTTGCCGCCCGAGAAGCCGACCACCTCGTGCGGGAACACCGGTCCGAGCACCAGGGCGACGTCGTGCTCGGCCACCGCCCGGTTGAGCCGCACCCGCACCTGGTGGTGCAGCAGTCCCCCGGACAGCTCGCCGACCCGCTCGGCACGGATCGTGCCGAGGTCCGCGAAGGTGTCCTCCTGCCACCAGGCGTGGTTGAGCACGGTCGTGCCCGGATAGCGGTCGGCGAGCCGTTGCTCCTCGTAGCCGAGATGGGCGGCGAGTTCCGCCTCCCCCATCGCCGCGTGGGTGCCGAGGGCGATCAGCACCGTCAGCCGGCTCACCCGCCCGTGCAGCGCCCGGTGCACCGCGCCGAGCAGCAGGGGCAGCGGGCAGCTGCGGGTCCCGTCCGGGACGACGACGCAGACACTGCGTCCGTCCAGGTCCACGGCGGCCAGCTGCTGTTCGACGAAGGCCGTCACCTCGTCCTCGGCGAGGACCGTGCCCGGTCCGCCGACGAGAGCGGCGGCGGGGTGGTCGGTCCGGCTCGGGGCAGTCCTGTGGTTCATGACCCGCAGCGCATCACGCGGACCGTGCCGCCGCAAGGGCCGACGGCAACTGACGGCAACCGATTGCCAGCAGTTCCGGCCGCTGAGGAGACTCCCGTCCATGCCCGACCGCCATGTTCCGCTCCGACTGCACCCCGACCGCCTGCTGCCGCCCGATCCGGGGGTGCGCGACCTCGCTCTCCGGCTCTACGAGAGTGTCCGGTCCGCACCGATCCTCTCCCCCCACGGGCACGTCGACCCGCTGCTGCTCGTCCACGACGAGCCCTTCACCGACCCGGCCACGCTGCTGATCACCCCCGACCACTACGTCACCCGCCTGCTGCACGCAGCCGGAGTCCCGCTGGCCCAACTCGGCGTCGGGCAGGGCCGGTTGACGCAGGATCAGGCACGCGGCGTGTGGCGCCGGCTGTGCGAGCACTGGGCCGTCTTCCGGGGCACCCCGGTGCGCTACTGGCTGGAGTCGGAGCTGGCCGAGATCTTCGGCGTCGACGAGCGGCCGGGCGCCGACAGCGCCGACCGGATCTACGACCGGATCGCCGCCTGCCTGACGCAGCCGGACTTCCGGCCGCGGGCGCTGTTCCGCCGCTTCGGCATCGAAGTGCTCGCCACCACCGACGATCCCTGCGACGACCTGGCCGCCCACCGTGCGCTCGCCGCCGACGACGACTGGGACGGACGGGTGATCCCCACCTTCCGTCCCGACCGCTACCTCGAACCCGCCGGGCAGGACTGGGCCGCCGCCGTTGCCCGGCTCGGCGAGGCCGCGAACACCGACACCGGCGACTTCGACGGCTACGTGCAGGCCCTCGAGGTTCGGCGTCGCTACTTCGTCGAGCACGGCGCGACCTCGGCCGACCACAGCCACGCCGACGTCCGCACCGACCCGCTGCCCCACGCGGACGCCGCCCGCATCTACGCCGCAGCCCTCAAGGGCGAGGCCACCGACGGGGAGTGCACCGCGCTGCGCCGGCACATGCTCGGCGAGATGGCGCGGATGTCCTGCGAGGACGGGCTGGCCATGACGCTGCACCCGGGCGTGCGGCGCAACCACCACACGCCGACGTTCGACCGCTTCGGGCCGGACACCGGTCACGACATCCCCATCCCGGTCGAGTTCACCGACGCCCTGCGGCCCCTGCTGGAACGCTACGGCACCCATCCCGGCTTCCGGCTGGTCCTGTTCACCCTGGACGAGACGGTCTTCTCCCGGGAGATCGCCCCGCTCGCGGGCTTCTACCCGTCCGTCTACGCGGGCGCGCCGTGGTGGTTCCTGGACGCGCCCGACGCGATCCGCCGCTACCGGCGCGCGGTGACCGAGACGGCGGGCTTCACCCGCACCTCCGGCTTCGTCGACGACACCCGCGCGTTCTGCTCGATCCCCGCCCGCCACGACATGTCCCGGCGCCTGGACTGCGGCGTGCTGGCCGAACTGGTCGCCGAGCACCGCCTGGACGAGGACGAGGCGTTCGAGACGGCCGCCGACCTGGTGGCGGTCAACCCGCGGAAGGCCTTCAAGCTGTGACGCCCCGTCAACCCGCGAGCCCCCCGCTCTCCCGGTCCCGCGGCGACGGCCGCCCGGCCGCGCCGGTGCGCATCCTGCACCTGGGCCTCGGCAACTTCTTCCGCGCCCACCAGGCCTGGTACACCGAGCACGCGGGCGACGCGGACGCCTGGGGCATCGCGGCCTTCTGCGGACGCAGCGCGGACCTGGCCGAGCGGCTGACGGCCCAGGACGGGCTCTACACGCTGGTCACGCGTGGCCCCGACGGCGACCGCCACGACGTGGTGAGCGCGCTGACCCGGACCCACGCGGGCGGCGACCACGCCGCCTGGCTCGCCTACTGGGCCGATCCCGCCCTGGCCGTCGTCACCTTGACGGTGACCGAGGCCGGCTACACCCGGCGCCCCGACGGCGGGCTCGACAGCGACCGGGCTGAGGTGGCCGCCGACATCGCCGCCCTGCGCTCGGACGTCACGGCCCCGGTCGGCACGGCCGCCGCCCGCATCCTGGCCGGCCTGGCCGCGCGCGCCCGCGCCGGTGGCGGTCCAGTCGCGGTAGTGCCCTGCGACAACCTGAAGGGCAACGGGCAGGCGCTGGCACGGGTCGTCGCCGACCTGGCCGCGGCCACGGGCCGTCCGGACCTCGTCGCGGCCGTCGGGCACGCGTCCTGGGTGACGACGATGGTCGACCGGATCACCCCGGCCACCGAGGACGCGGACCTGCTCGCGGTCCGGGAGGCGACCGGGACGCACGACGCCGCACCGGTCGTCACCGAGCCCTTCTCCGAATGGGTGATCGCGGGGAACTTCCCTGCGGGCAGGCCGCGTTGGGAGGACGCCGGGGCCCGTTTCGTGCCCGACGCGACCCCGTACGAGGAGCGCAAGCTGTGGCTGCTCAACGGCGCGCACTCGCTGCTGGCCTACTACGGCCCGCTGCGCGGACACGACTCGGTGGCCCAGGCGGTGGCCGATCCGCAGTGCCGGCGCCTCGTGCTCGCCTGGTGGACCGAAGCCTCGCGGCACCTCGCCCTCCCGGCGTCCGAACTGCGCGACTACCAGAGCCGGCTGCTCACCCGCTTCGCCAATCCCCGGCTGCGCCACGCGCTGGCCCAGATCGCCGCCGACGGCTCGCAGAAGCTGCCGGTCCGCCTCGTTCCCACGCTGCGCGCCGAGCGCGCGGCCGGGCGGCTGCCCGAGGCGGCGGTCACCGTGGTGGCCTCCTGGCTGCTGCATCTGCGCGGCCACGGCGCACCCGTGCGCGACGGCTCCGTGGACCTGGCCCTCGCCGCCGGACCGGTTCCCGACGCCGCCCGCGCCGTCCTTTCCCTCCTGGCTCCCGAGCTGGCTCGGGACGACGAACTTGCCTCCGCCGTGGCGGACTTGACCAAGAGGATCGCCGTATGGGCGGCCAGCTGACCGACGTGCCGCCTCCCGCGGAAGTGGTGATCGGGCTCCACGTCGGCACCACCGCGGTCAAGGCCGTGGCCTTCGGCCTGGACGGCGTCTGGCGCCGCACGGCCGAGAGCGAGTACCGCATGCTGCGACCCGCGCCGGGCCAGCGTGTGCAGGACCCGGAGACCATTCTCACCGCGGTGGACACGGCTGTGGCCGACTGCGCGGCGGCCTGCGCCGGGATTGCGGTGGCCGGGATCGCGGTGAGCACGGCCATGCACGGCCTGGTCGGCCTGGACGCCGCGATGCGTCCGCTCACCCCGGTGGTGACCTGGGCGGACGGGCGTGCCCGGGAGCAGGCGCGGGAGCTGCGCGCGAGCGGACAGGCGCGGGACCGCCCGACCCACGACCGCCGCCGACACTGCGCAGGCGGACGGTGCCCTGCTCACCGTGCAGGGCCTCACCGTCGCCTACCCGACACCCACCGGTCAGCTGCGCGAGGTCGTCCGCGGAGTCGACCTGTCTCTGCGCGCCGGCGAGACCCTCGGCCTGGTCGGCCAGTCCGGCTCAGGCAAGACCCAGACCGCCTTCTCGATCCTGGGCGTCCTGCCCGCCCAGGCCGTCGTCGTCGCCGGCTCGGTCCGGCTGGACGGACGGGAACTGCTCGACCTGTCCGACGCCGAACTGCGCACCGTGCGCGGGCGGTCGGTGGCCTACGTGCCGCAGGAGCCCATGTCGAACCTGGACCCGACCTCCACCGTCGGCGCCCAGCTGGTCGAAGGGCTCCGGGCGGCGGACCCGATGCCCCGGCGGCAGGCACGGGAGCGGGTGCTCGCACTGCTCGCGCGGGTCGGCATCGCCGACCCGCAGCGGACCTTCGACGCCTACCCGCACCAGATCTCCGGCGGCATGGCCCAGCGCGCTCTGATCGCCGCAGCCGTCGCCGGCCGCCCCGCCCTGCTCTTCGCCGACGAGCCCACGACCGCACTCGACGTGACCGTCCAGGCAGAAATCCTCGACCTGCTGCGCGACCTGCAGGCGGAACTCGGCATGGCGGTGCTCCTGGTCACCCACAACTTCGGGGTGGTGGCCGACAGTTGCGAGCGGATCGCCGTCATGCAGCAGGGCCGGGTGGTGGAGACGGGCCGCACGACGGACGTCTTCGACACCCCGAAGCATCCGTACACAGCTTCCCTGCTCGGCTCGATCCTCGACGACGCGACCGTCCGCGCCGACCTGGAGACGACCATGGACACCACCGGCCAGGAGGCACCATGACCCCGCCCCTGCTCGACATCGCCGACCTGCGCGTCGCCTATCCGGGCCGCGGCTTCCGGGCCCGCCCCCAGGAAGTGCTGCACGGCGTCTCCCTGACGGTACGTCACGCAGAGACCCTCGGCATCGTCGGCGAGTCCGGCTCCGGCAAGACCACCATCGGCCGTGCCGTCCTCGGCCTGGTCCGGCCGACCGGCGGCCGGATCCGCTACCACGGCCAGGACATCACCCACCTCAGCAGCCGGGAACGCCGCGCCCTCGCCCGCGAGCTGCAGGTCGTCTTCCAGGACCCCCACACCTCGCTCAACCCGGCCCTCACCATCGGCGACATCCTCAGCGAACCACTGGTCGTTCAAGGCGCCCAACCGCGCGACGCCCGCGCGCGGATCCGCGAACTGCTCGACCAGGTCGGCCTGCCCAAAGACGCCTCCGAACGGCTCCCGCGCGAGTTCAGCGGCGGCCAGCGCCAACGCGTAGCCATCGCCCGCGCCCTCGCCCCAGGCCCACGCCCGATCGTCTGCGACGAGCCGGTCTCCGGACTCGACCTGTCCACCCAGGCCCGGGTACTCCAACTGTTCGTCGACATCCAGGAACGCACCGGCGTCGCCTACCTCTTCGTCTCCCACGACCTCGCGGTGATCCGGCACATCAGCCACCGGGTGAGCGTGGTCTACCGCGGCGACATCGTGGAGACCGGCCCAGCGGCCCGAGTGACCTCCACCCCGGACCACCCCTACACCCAACAGCTGCTGCTTTCGGCCCCAGCGGCCGACCCCGAGGCGCAGCGGCTACGCCGCGAACAGCGCCGACGCCGCGAGGGACACACCGAAAGGACATGACGGTGCTTCAACGAAACCGTGCGGGCATGCTCGCCGCGGACGACACGTCCGTGCGCCACCCGCTGCTTCACCAGCCCCCGCAACTCCGCCTCTGGCTCGGCGAGGACCCGCCGCTCCCGCTCACACCCATACATCGCGAGCGGGCACAGCGGGCACAACCGTCCACGGTCACCGCCGCGTCGACGGCCGCCTCCGACTACGGGACGACGGACATCGCACACACCAAAATCGTCAGCGAACCCACCCCAGGCGACTTCACGCTGAGCGATCGCGCCTGCCTGCGCGGCGAGGTCCCGGTCGGCCTCCGCGTGGACGTCGAACTCCCACTCATCGACGGACTCGACACGGCTGAGTGGCGCGACCCAGCGCCCCACACCTTCGGCAACGCCACCCAACTGCACCTGACCGGGCCATACGAAACCGTGCGAATCGCCGCGCCCGCACCCCTCCGCACCCGACTCAACCACCATCGCCGAATCAAGCTCAGCGCCGACGCCGGCACCGCGCCGGGCCAGACGCTCACCTGGCACTGGCGCACCCATCCCGAGGCCCTGACGGGCCGGAGGCGGGACGCGCGGGGGCGGGGCCGAGGAGGGCAGACCACGGCCCGACGAACGAGCCGAGGCGCGGCCCGGACGGGCCGCACACAAGAGGCGCAGCAATAGGCCGGCAGCGATGGAAATTCCGCTGATCGTCATGGAACTTGCCCCTCAGCTGGCAAACTCCTCGGCTACGGGCTACTCGATGGAAAGGGCAGGCGTGGCGATCAGTCCCTCCCCAACCTCAGGGCAGACAGCAGTACGGGTCCTGTTCATCCTGGACCGGCTTGGGGACCCTTGCCTCGGCGCCGGACAACCATCCGGCGCAGGCACCCACCGCGCCAGGACGAGCCCCACTCCCGGCCGACCGACCCTCCACTAGCCGGGCCGATACTTCCCTTCTCCGGAATTAAATGATCTTCGCTTGCCAGCTTTCGGACAGGAAACGCCGATCCCCCTGAGCCCAATAATGCCGAGCCATTTCAACAACATCAGCATACTCGCGGCGACCCACAATTGAAATCAGTGCAGATTCTGCAGGGGTCCCGTCTTCGTAAGGTCGGGCCACCATGACGGCACTTTCCTCAAACATGAACCCCTGAACAAGCCAGTGATCAAGCGACTCCGCAAGGGACAAAGTAGCTGGATCATGAAGTTTCTCTTCAGAAACCAGTGCCGACAGAGCAGCCTCTTGCTTCTCGAAAGGCGGCCTAAGTCTCTCGTCGGAAAACCGAGGGAGGCTCGCCATTTCCTCGAAAGCCCCATAGGCGAAGCATAGTTCAGAATTGCCAATCAGTCGACCTGCGACAATCAATTGAAATCGAGATACGCCAGAGCCAGTCACGCGGGTGACAAGGAGGCCGAATCGACCATCGTTGGTCAGGAACTTCACGACCTATCCCCTCCTGACGGAAATTCGAATATCATCCTCCGGAATGAATGCTGGCTTGCCAGACTTCGTGAATCCATTGCTGCTTCCACTGAAGTGCCAGACATCGTCGCCATGCTGGGAGTAGCGGTAGTAGACCGCCTTTCGCCCGCTGCCAATCTTGGTCCATCGTACCTTGCCAACCTGGACGCTCTTGGCAAATTGTTCCTCCGCATCGGGAGTGTCCGGATCTTTGTGGGTGGCCTGATGTCGGG
>NZ_JBHSQJ010000178.1:0-17544 GCF_042658505.1 Streptacidiphilus monticola
CAACGGCCAATGCCGTTGCAAGCGTCCCGCGCCTCCCCCAGCCCCGACCCCCGCCGGCTGCGAACCCCCGACCCCGGCCCCGCAGCACGGCGCTCAACTCGCCACGCGAACAATGCTGTTGCACTCCCAGGCGCAGCGCTGCCGCCCGCTCTCCCTTCCATCGTCCGTCCCGAAAATCAACGGCGCGATGGCTTCCGTCGGACGGCCTCCCCGTCGGACGGCCTCCGCGCCACGACTCCGTCGGCGGCTACGTCGCGCTACTCCTTGCTGCGGCGGGACAGGGAGAGCGGGCGGATGGCGTCGGCGGCGTGGGAGGACGAGGGGCGGCGGGCGTCGGGATCCGACGCCTCCGGAGTCCGGGGATCGGCCGCAGCGCGAACGACCGCGCCCCAGGCCCGTGCCGTGCGGCCCCAGATCGAGCGCAGTTGAGGTTCGACCGCCCGCAGGGAGGCCAGCGCGGTGTCCGGGTCGGCGCCCGAGCTGAGGAGGGCGGGGCGGTCGTTGGCGGCCCAGCGGGCGACTTGCGGGGTCAGCACTTCGGGGTGGAACTGCACGCCCCAGGCGCGGACGCCGACGCGGAAGGCCTGGTGGACGCAGTCGTCGCCAGCGAGCAGGGGGACCGCGCCGTCCGGGAGTCGGGTGATCTCGTCCCAGTGCCACTGCGCCGCCGGGGCTCCCTCGGGGACGGTGCCGAAGACGGGGTCGTCCGTCACGGCAAGGAGGCGGCGCAGTGGGACGGCGCCGAGTTCCGGGCCGGCGTCGCGGCGGCGGACGGTGCCGCCCAGCGCATGGGCGAGGATCTGACCGCCCAGGCAGATGCCGAGCAGGGGGATGCGCCGGTCGACGGCTTGGCGCATCAGCAGACGTACCGCCGGGAACCAGGGGGCCGCGGAGTCGTCCTCGCAGTTGGGCGCGCCGCCGAGGACGAGGAGGCCCGACCACTCGTCGAGCGTCGTCGGCAAGGGCTGGGCCGCCCAGGGGTGGTGGACGTCCAAGGACAGGCCGAGGAGGGTGAGTTGCTCACCGACCAGATCGGGGCCGGTGCCGTCCTCGTGCTGGACGACCAGGACGGGCGGGACCGGGCGGTGGGTCATGACGACAAGGATGGGCCACCGGAACCAGTCCGTCCAGAACGCCGGGGAGGGCGGGGTGCCCGAGCACAGCCCGGGCGCCCCGCCCCTCCGCGGGGGTGTGGCGCTCAGCCTCCCGACGTGGTCGGCGAGGTGAGGTCGTAGACGGTCGTCCCGCCGATGGTGGTGGACTTGTAGGTGGCCTCCACCCAGGCGGTGATCTGCGAGGAGACGGAAGAGCTGCTGCCCATGCCCCCGCCCATGCCCCCGCCCATGCCGCCGGCGATGAAGTAGTGGATCTTTCCGGCGGCCACGTACTGCTTGAACTGCGCCAGGCTCGGGGCCGGGTCCGTTCCGTTGAAGCCGCCGATGGCCATCACCGGGCTGCCGGAGGCGAGTTGGTAGCTCGCGGCGTTCTGCGAGCCGACAGTGGCGACGACCCAGCTGAAGGCAGACGCGTTCTTCTTGAGAGCGGCGACCAGCTGCGAGTTGACGGCGGTGCCGTCGAGCAGACCACCCATGCCGCCGGCGCCACCGGCCATGCCGCCGCGGGTGCCGGTGCCACTCTGGCCACCGGTGCCACCCTGGGTCCCCGTGCCGCCCTGGGAGTTGGCGCTGCCGCCGGGGAAACCCCGGCCCGGCAGGGCCTGCCCGCCCTGCTGGGTCGAGCCGCCCGTCGAGCCGGGCGCGCCGCCCGGCAGCTGGCCGCCGAAGGCCGCGCCACCGCGGCCGAAGCCGCCCATGCGGCCGCCGCCCGGGGCGCCGCCGAAGCCGCCCTGGCCGGAGGGGCCAGCCGTGGGGAGGGAGCCGGTGTGACTGGTCGTCACCGTGTCTGCGGCGTAGGCCGCCGGGCCGGCCAGCAGCGCGACGAGCGCGGCCAGCGAGCCGGCGAGCAGCAGGCGACGGGTGTGCAGGGTCTCCTTGACGTGCGGGTAGGCCACAATCCCGGCCGCGACCAGCAGGCCGACGACGACCACGGCCCACTTGAGCCACGGGTGGAACGAGGCGGTGCGGTTGAGCAGGACGAAGGCCCAGACCGCCGACACGGCGACGGCCAGTGCGCCCGCCCAGGCGGCGGAGGCGCGTCGTCGCTCCTGCCAGACGGCGTGGGCGCCCATGCCCACCAGGGCCGCGATGGACGGGGCCAGCGCCACGGTGTAGTAGGCATGGAAGATGCCGCTCATGAAGCTGAAGGTGACGCCGGTCAGCAGCAGGCTCCCGCCCCACAGCAGCCAGGCGGCGCGGGCCGTGTCGGTGCGCGGGGCGCGCCGGGTCAGCCAGAGGCCGAGGATGAGCAGGATCAGCGCGGCCGGGATCAGCCAGCTGATCTGGCCGCCGATCTCGGAGCTGAAGAGGCGGGTCACGCCGGTGGCGCCCCACCGGCCGGTGGCGTTGCCGCCGCCGCCGACGCTGCCCGTCTCGTCGCCGGTGAGGCGGCCGAAGCCGTTGTAGCCGAAGGTCAGCGAGAGGAACGAGTCGTCCTGGGAGCCGCCGATGTAGGGGCGCATCGACGCCGGGACGAGTTCCACGACGGCGACCCACCAGCCCCCCGCGACGACCAAAGCCAGCGTCGCGTAGCCGAGTTGGAGCAGCCGCCTGCGCAGTCGGTGCGGGCCGCAGACGGCGTAGGCGGCGGCGAAGGCGGGGAGGACCAGGAAGGCCTGCAGCGTCTTGGTGAGGAAGGCCAGGCCGACCAGCGAACCGGCCAGGACCAGCCACCGGGTGCGGCCGTCCTCCTGGGCGCGGACCATCGCGTAGGTGGCGGCGGCCAGCAGCAGGGCGAGCAGGGCGTCCGGGTTGTTGAAGCGGAACATCAGGACCGCGACCGGGGTCAGCGCGAGCACCGCGCCGGCGATGAGGCCTCCGGCCTCGGAGAAGCGACGGCGGACGGTGGCGTACACCGTGCCGACCGTGGCGACGCCCATCAGCACCTGCGGCATCAGGATGGCCCAGGAGTTGAGGCCGAAGATCCGCACGGACAGCGCCATCAGCCACAGCGAGGCCGGGGGCTTGTCGACGGTGATGAAGTTGGACGCGTCCGAGGAACCGTAGAAGAACGCCTTCCAGCTCTGCGAGCCCGCCTGCACCGCGGCCGAGTAGAAGGAGTTGGCATAGCCGTTGACGCTGAGGTTCCAGGCGTAGAGGACGCCGGTGGCGAGCAGCAGGGCGATCAGCGCGGGGCGGGCCCAGCGCGGTCGGCGGGCGGAGGGTGCGGATTCCGCCAGCGGAGGCGGGGGACCGGCGGCCGGTGAGCCCGTGTCGGTCCGGGTGTGGCTGAGATGGAGGGTCATGCGGTGGTCCTCTTCTTGCGGAAGACCCAGGCGCGGAAGAGCACGAAGCGCACCAGGGTGGCGGCGAGGTTCGCCGCGACGAGTACGGCCAGCTCCGTCGCATGGCCGGGGTGGGGGTCGGCGGCGTGCAGCAGGCCCAGCGAGCCGCTGGTCAGCAGCAGGCCGATGAGGAACACCAGCAGGCCCTGGGCCTGCTGGCGGCCCGCGCCGCCGCCGCGTACACCGAAGGTGAACGCGCGGTTGGCGGCCGTGTTGGCCACCGCGGAGACGAAGAGGGCGACGGCGTTGGCCGCCTGAGCCCCCGTCAGCAGCCGCAGCAGGCTGTAGAGGGCGAGGTAGAAGGCGGTGGAGCCGACGCCGACGACCGCGAAGCGGATCAGCTGACCGGTCAGCCCGGCCGGGACGCCGGGCGGGTCGGCCGGCTGCGGGCGGCGCAGCGAGGCGAGCGGCAGGCGGCCGCCGGCCAGGGCGCGTCCGACACGCCAGACGCCCTTGAGATCGGCGGTGGCGGTTGCGACGATGTCGACGCTGGAGTCGGGGTCGTCCACCCAGTCGACCGGCACCTCGTGGATGCGCAGCCCCGCGCGTTCGGCGAGGACGAGCAGCTCGGTGTCGAAGAACCAGCCGGTGTCCTCGACGAGCGGGAGCAGGCGCTCGGCCACGTCCGCGCGGATCGCCTTGAACCCGCACTGGGCGTCGGAGAAGCGGACGGCAAGGGTGCCTCGCAGGATCAGGTTGTAGCAGCGGGAGATGAACTCCCGCTTCGGCCCGCGGACGACCCGGGAGCCGGGCGCGAGCCGGGACCCGATGGCGACGTCCGAGTGCCCGGAGATCAGTGGCGCGACCAGCGGCAGCAGCGCGCTGAGGTCGGTGGACAGGTCGACGTCCATGTACGCGAGCACGGGGGCGTCCGACTGGGTCCACACCTCGCGCAGCGCCCGGCCGCGGCCCTTGAGGGGGAGCGTGCGGACGGTGACGCCGGGAAGTTCCCGGGCCAGTTCGCGGGCCACCTCGGGGGTGCCGTCGGTGCTGGCGTTGTCGGCGACGGTGATCCGGAAGGAGTAAGGGAAGGACCGGTCCAGGTACTCGTGCAGCCGCCGGACGCTGGGTCCGAGGTCGCGTTCCTCGTTGTGGACGGGCACCACGACGTCGAGCATCGTGGTGTCGGTCTCGGCGGGAAGGGGTTCCCGCAGCGGCAGGGTCCCGGTCGCCGGGAGAGCTGTGGTTGCGGCCATGGCACGAGACTCCGGGCCGCATGTGAGAGGAGTCTGAGTTCCCTTTGAGGCGGGACTTGGGAGTTGCTGTGAACGCTTCACAGGTTCGGCCGCGCCGGACGGCAGCGGGGGCGAACTCCCGTTACCCGTGGGCGCGCTGTGGCTCCGGCGCCGGCTCCGCCTCCGGTGCGGGCCGGTCCAGCGCGACGGCGGTCAGCAGGGCAGTCACCGCACTGATGATCAAAAGCGGCATCAGCGTGTTGGCCTCCTTGCCGAGCAGGGCCGCCGCGAGCACGACACTGGTGACGGGCAGTCGGGTGACCGCGGTGCTCGCCGCCGAGATGCCGGCGGCCAGGCCCGAAGCCATGCCGAGTCCGGGCAGGCCCCCGCAGGCGACGCCGAGTGCGGCCCCGATCATCACCGCGGGGAAGATCGGTCCACCGCGCAGGCTGCCCAGGGCGACGCCCCAGCCGAGCAGCTTGAAGGCGACCAGGGCGAGCAACGCCGTGACGGCCCAGGAATGCGGATCGGCGGCGATCTGACCGAGCGTCGCCTGACCGGACAGGGCGGCCTCCTCCGGGGAGCGGTCGGTCGCGAGGGCGTACAGGGTGATGCAGGCGCCGACCGCGACGGCGCACATCACGATGCGCAGCGCGGGCCGGCTGCCGTGCACCCACCCCTCGGTGAGGAAGCCCAGCGCGCGTGCCGCCGTGATCAGCAGCCCGATCAGCGCGGCGAGGGGGATGCCCCAGAGGAAATCCCCCGCGTCGGGCAGCCCGGCGGCGGGCTCCTGCGGCAGGGCGAGCGAGCCGATCCCGAGCCCGGTCCAGTGGCCGAAGCCGGTGAACACCAGCGCGCCGACGCCGCTGGCGAGCAGGCAGGGCAGGATCAGGACCATCAGCCGGACCCCGCCCAGGCCGGCCGCCTCGATCATCATGACGGCGGCGACGAGCGGGCTACCGAAGATCGTGCTGATGGCTGCGGTGGAGCCGGCCGCGCCCACGACGGCGGTCAGCTGCGGTCGGCTGCTGCGGCGCGACGAACGGACGGCGAGCAGGGCGAGGCCGCCGCCGAGCGCCATCAGCGGGGCCTCGGGGCCGAGCATGACGCCGAGCGGGAGGCAGACGAGCGCGGCGAGGACGACGCCGGGCAGGTCTCCGGGCGGGGTCGGTGGCCCGCCCAGCCCGTGGACGGGGGTGTGCCCGCCGGCGCCGCGCATTCGCGTGATGATCGGTGCGGCGAGCAGCCCCGCCAGCGCGAGGGCGGGCAGCCCCCACCACCACGGGGCACGGCTGAAGCCGAGCTGCTTGGGGGCCGACTCCCAGACCCAGTGCTGCAGCTGGTGCTCGAACCCGACGAACCAGAAGGCGGCGAGGGAGACGGGGACGCCGAGGAGCGCGGAGAGCGCGAGCAGCTTCAGCAGCGAGGGCGCGGTGAGGACCTGACGGAGCGTCGGCTGCGCCGGTTCACTCATGCCCCGCTCCCCTCCGTCGACAGTCCTGGGGCCCCATCGTCCCGCCCAGCTGGACGTCGGCGCGACTCCTCACACCCGTCCAGGGGAGGTGGCCCAGCGCGAGCAGCCCACCACCCGGGGAGGTCCGTCCCGCACACGGGGCAGAACCTCCGCGAGTGGTGGGCAGCTCNCGCCGCTGCGGGCGCCGCTGGCGGGGCTCCCGCCCGAAGGGTGGGGGATCCTCGCGACCCTAGGGTGGCGGCCAGGCACCGGTCGCGGTGAACCAGTTCTTACGGGCGCGCTCCAGCGCGCCGAGCGCGGGCGGCACGCGGGGGTCGGCCTCCTGCGCCGCGAGCACCGCGGCCAGCGCCTTCCGCGAGGCCTCCACCTCGCCCCGGTCCGCGCGGACCGCGGCCACCGTGGACTCGGCCTCGGCGATCTCCTCCGCGCGCCGTCCGGCGAACAGCCGTTCCGTCGCGGCGGCGAGTTCGATCAGCGAGACGAGGCTGCGCACCACCGCCTGGTCGACCTCGGCGTCGTCGGGGAAGGAGACCCGGCGCGAAGCGCCCCGCGCGGGCAGGAGCAGCAGGCGTGCGCGGGGTTCCGCGCGGGCGCGCAGGCCGTCCAAGGGGAGCTCGACAGACCCGTGCACCACAACATGCTGATACACGCCCAGCTGCCCCACCCGGCGCAGCAGTTCTCCCCGCCCCGGTGGCCGGCGCAGCAGGCCGAGGGCGTGCTCGGCGTCACGGACACGGGCCCGGTGGCCGGTCTCGGTGGCGCGTATCCGACCCTCCGCCGCGCTGCGTTCGCGCCTGAGGGAACGTTTCACCTCGCCCAATCGTCGTCGCGCGGACGCGAGTTGGCGCCGTTCCTCGCGCAGCTCCGCGCCGAACGCGGCGCGCCGGCCGCCGGGATAGCGGCGCAGCTGGGCGGACGCGCCGACGGCGAGTCCGACCAGGACGAGTGCGATGCAGACCAGTGCGGTCACCCGACTCCCTCCCACCGAGGTCGAAGGTGTGCAAGCGCAGGCAGTATCTCCACCGCGACACTCCCAGGAGTGTGTATTTCGGTCAATCACTCCACTCCTGGCACACAGGACCACTACATTGGGCACGGCTGGGACACCGAGCACCATGGAGCTGCAAAGGGGGCGTGTTTCGGCCGAACTGCGCTGATCGCCGAGTCGTCGTCAGGTGCTGCCGATACGGTGTTGCCTGCCGGGTCGCCTCTGCGGGGGGAGATGCGCAGTCGGGCGGCCGCGGCAGTTCAGTCAGGTGTCACAAGCCACGTGTTCAGTTCACACCGTCGTTCCCTCAACTCCTTCTGCTCCTGCGGCCCGAGGCCGGCCGCCGGGTCAGGGCATCCGTCGGTGTGATCGGAGCGAGCCGCGTCACCACTGGGGGGTTTGCATGACCGTGTGGTCGGTCACGCAAGAAGATCGCCACGTTGTCCCGCGTACGCGCCTGGGCGCGCGGCGACGCCGCTGGGAGCGGGCATACCGCTGCTCCGCGGCCGTCGCCGACGTTCTTGCCGCGCTCGTGTCATCCGTCATCGTCCATACCGTATACGGACGTTGGACTGTCGCGTCAGTCCTTCCGTTCACCTGGTTCACTCTGGTCGCCGGCTACCGCGCCTACGACCGCCGGGTCATCGGCCGCGGCGGCGAGGAGTTGCGCCGGCTGGTGCGGGCGGCCCTCGCGCTGCCCGCCCTCGCCGCCGCCGGGTACTGGCTGTTCGCTTTCGACGCCGAGCTGCTGCACGACGTGATCGCGGGCGCCGTGCCGGTGCTCGCCCTCGCCCTGCTCGGCCGGGCGCTGCTGCGGCGCCGGCTGCGGCTGCGCTGGGCGCGCGGGCTGGACCGCGAGGCGGCCCTGCTCGTCGGGTCCGCGCAGGACGCGGTCGCCTTCGTCAACGCCCTCGGCCGCGGCCGGGCAAGGGAGTTGGAGATCGCCGGCGTCTGCCTGACCGACCCGGTGCACGCGCCGCTGCTGCAGGAGCTGGACATACCGGTCCTCGGCGGCATCGGCGACGTCGCCGGGGCGGTGCACTCCTCGGGCAGCGGGGCCGTCGTCGTGCTCCCGGAGCCGGGGATCGACGCCGCCGTGCTGCGCCGGCTCTCCTGGTCCGCCGCCGCGGAGGACGCCGACTTCCTGGTCGCGCCCACCCTGAGCGACGTGGCCGCGAACCGGCTGCGGTTCCGCGAGGGCGGTGGCATGCCGCTGCTGCACATCCGCTCCGCGCGGCTCGGCCGGCTGCCCCGGCTGCCCAAGGAGATCGCCGAACGGACGGCCGCCGCGGTCGCGTTGGTGCTGCTCCTGCCCGTGCTGGTGCTGATCGCATTGGCCGTGCGGCTGGACAGCAGCGGTCCCGCGCTGTTCCGCCAGCGCCGGGTGGGCTGCTACGGCACGGGTTTCACCATGCTCAAGTTCCGCACCATGCGCGAGGACGCCGAGGCCCTGCGCGAGGAGCTGGAGCACCTCAACCAGAACAGTGACGGGCTGCTCTTCAAGGTCCGCCAGGACCCGCGGGTCACCCGGGTCGGGGCGCTGCTGCGGCGCACCTCGCTCGACGAACTGCCGCAGCTGATCAACGTGTTGAAGGGCGACATGGCCCTGGTGGGGCCGCGGCCGCCGCTGCCCGAGGAGGTCGAGGGCTACAGCCACGAGATCAAACGCCGGCTGCTGGTCAAACCGGGGCTGACCGGCCTGTGGCAGGTGAGCGGCCGCTCCGACCTGCCGTGGGAGGAGGCGGTCCGGCTCGACCTCGCCTATGTGGACAACTGGTCGCTGGGCATGGACGCGGACATCCTGCTCCGCACCGTCCCGGCCGTGCTGCGCGGTACCGGCGCCTACTGACTGGGGGGAACGAAAACGATGGGGGGATCCACCGTGAGGAAGACCGAACAGGACGGGACGCCACTGGGCGTGGCCGTGATCGGCGCCGGGTACTGGGGGCCCAACCTGGTGCGCAACTTCCAGTCCAGCCCGGCCTGGCGGCTGCGCTGGCTGTGCGACCTGGACGTGGCCCGGGCCGAGAAGGTGCTCGGCGGCTACTCCACGGTCCAGGCCACCGCCGACTACGCCGCCGTGCTCGCCGACCCGGACGTGGCCGCGGTCGCCGTGGCCACCCCGGCCGGCACGCACCTGGACGTGGCGCTCGCCGCGCTGCGCGCCGGGAAGCACGTCCTGGTGGAGAAGCCGCTGGCGGCCACCTACGCGGACGGCCTGCGGCTGGTCGAGGAGGCCGAGCAGCGCGGCCTGGTGCTGATGTGCGACCACACCTACTGCTACACGCCGGCCGTCGCCCGGATCCGGGAGCTGGTGCACGGCGGCGAGTTGGGCGAGATCCATTACGTCGACTCGGTGCGGATCAACCTCGGCCTGGTCCAGAAGGACGTGGACGTGCTGTGGGACCTGGCCCCGCACGACCTGTCCATCCTCGACTTCATCCTGCCCGAGCACGTCCAGCCGGTCGCCGTCGCCGCGCACGGTGCCGACCCGATCGGCGCCGGTCAGGCCTGCATCGGCTATCTGACGCTGCAGTTGAACACCGGCGCGATCGCCCACGTCCACGTCAACTGGCTCTCCCCGACCAAGGTGCGCACCACCATGGTCGGCGGGGCCAAGCGCACGCTGGTCTGGGACGACCTCAACCCGGCCCAGCGCATCGCGGTCTTCGACCGCGGCGTCGACCTCGCCGCACCGGCCGAGATCGGCGCCGAGGAGCGGCGGGACATGCTCGTCTCCTACCGCACCGGCGACATGGTCGCGCCCGCGCTGCAGGAGAAGGAGGCGCTGCGGGCCATGGTCGACGAGTTCGCGGCCTCGATCCGGGAGCGCCGTCCGTCGCGGACGGACGGCCGGGCCGGGCTGCGCGTGCTGGACATCCTCGAAGCCGCCTCACGCAGCCTCGAGTTCCGCGGGGCCGTGGTCGGCCTGCGCACCGGTCACTGAGCAGGCCGCCGGCCAGGCCGCCCAGCGGCCGCCGAACGCCCGACGAAGCGCCGTGCGGCGGCCGCGCAGGCCCGCCGCACCGGCCACCAACCTGAGCACCAGTCAACAGAACGGTAGGGACAGCACGTTGAGCACCGTCAGCGGCAAGCGCATCCTGGTCACCGGAGGCGCCGGGACCATCGGCTCCAACCTGGTCGACCTCCTCGTGGACCGGGGCGCCGCCGAGGTCGTGGTCCTGGACAACCTGGTCCGCGGCCGTCACGCCAACCTGGCCGCGGCCCTGCCCAGCGGCCGGGTCACCCTGGTCGAGGGCGACATCCGGGACGTCGACACGGTCCGCAAGGCCACCGAGGGCGCCGAGCTGGTCTTCCACCTGGCCGCCATCCGGATCACCCAGTGCGCGGAGGAGCCGCGGCTGGCCAACGAGGTGCTGGTGGACGGCACCTTCAACGTGCTGGAGGCGGCCGTGGCCGCCGGCGTGGAGAAGGTCGTCGCCTCCTCCTCCGCCTCGGTCTACGGCCTGGCGGAGACCTTCCCCACCGACGAGCGGCACCACCCCTACAACAACGACACCTTCTACGGCGCGGCCAAGGCCTTCAACGAGGGCATGCTGCGCTCCTTCCACGCCATGTACGGGCTGGACTACGTGGCGCTGCGGTACTTCAACGTCTACGGCCCGCGGATGGACATCCACGGCCTCTACACCGAGGTGCTGATCCGCTGGATGGAGCGGATCGAGAACGGCGAGCCCCCGCTGATCCTCGGCGACGGCAACCAGACCATGGACTTCGTCGACGTCCGCGACATCGCCAGGGCCAACCTGCTGGCCGCCGAGTCGGAGCTGACGGACGAGGTGTTCAACGTCGCGAGCGCGACGGAGACCAGCCTCAAGGAGCTGGCCCAGGCGCTCCTGGAGGCCATGGACCGCCCCGACCTGGCGCCGGTGCACGGCCCGGCGCGGGCGGTCAACGGCGTCACCCGGCGACTGGCGGACGTGTCGGCGGCCCGGGAGCGGCTGGGCTTCACCGCCGAGATCGACCTGCGCACCGGCCTGCGGGACCTGGTGCGGTGGTGGCGGGCCGAGCGCGCCGCGGACGCCGAGGCGGTGGCCCGGTGATGGGGGACCAGCAGCGCATCCCGGTCATGGTCCCGTGGCTGGGCGAGGCGGAGGCGCAGGCCGCGGCGGACGCCGTGCTGTCCGGCTGGGTGGCGCAGGGGCCGCGGGTCGCGGAGTTCGAGCGCGCCTTCGCGGAGCGGGTCGGCGCGGCGCACGGCATCGCCGTGAGCTCCTGCACGACCGCCCTGCACCTGGCGCTGGTCGCGCTGGACCTGGGCCCGGGGGACGAGGTCGTCGTGCCCTCGCTGTCCTTCATCGCCACCGCCAACGCGGTCCGTTACGTGGGCGCCGAGCCCGTGTTCGCCGACATCGACGCGGCGACCGGCAACCTGACGCCCGACACCGTCGAGGCCGTGCGCACCGGGCGCACCAAGGCGGTCGTCCTGGTGCACCAGGGCGGTGTCCCGGCGGACGTGGACGCCGTCGCCAAGTACGCCGCCGAACACGGCATCGCCGTGGTGGAGGACGCGGCCTGCGCCATCGGGGCCACCGTCAACGGGCGTTCGGTGGGCGACGGTTCGCTGATCGCCGCCTGGTCCTTCCATCCCCGCAAGGTGATCACCACGGGCGAGGGCGGCATGGTCACCACCGACAACGCCGCGTGGGCCGACCGGCTGCGCCGCCTGCGCGAACACGGCATGAACGCCTCCGCCGCGCAGCGGCACGCGAGCGACAAGCCGATCCTGGAGAGCTACCTGGAGACCGGCTACAACTACCGGATGACCGACATCCAGGCGGCGGTCGGCCTGGTCCAACTCGCCAAGCTGGACCAGGTGGTGGCCCGCCGCCGGTCGCTGGCCGCCCGCTACCACGAGCTGCTGGACGGCGTCCCCGGCCTGAGCCCGGTCCGGGACCCGCACTGGGGCACGGGCACCTACCAGTCCTTCTGGGTGCTGCTGGACGAGGCCTACCCGCTCACCCGGGACGAGCTGCTCGCCGCGCTCGCCGAGGCCGGGGTCTCCGCCCGGCGCGGCATCATGGCCGCCCATCTGGAGCCCGCCTACGCCGGCCACCCGGCCGCGCCGCTGCCGGTCACCGAACGACTCACCCGCGACTCGCTGATCCTGCCGCTGTTCCACACCATGACCGAGGAGCAGCAGGACCGCGTCGTCGCCGTGATCAGACAGCAGGCCACGGGATGACGGAGAGTCTGATCATCGTCGGCGCGGGCGGCTTCGCGCGGGAGACCGCGCAGGCCGTCCGCGCCGCGGGCGTCCACACCCTGCTCGGCTTCCTGGACGACGACCCGGCCAAGCACGGCACGAAGGTCGACGGCGTGCCCGTGCTCGGGGGCAGCGCGCTGCTCGCGGACCAGCCCTCGGCCCGGGTCCTCGTCTGCGTGGGCAGCGCCCGCGACTACGCCGCCCGGGCCCGCGTGGTGGAGCGGCTGGGCCTGCCCGACGAGCGCTACGCGACGGTCGTCCACCCGAGCGCCTCGGTGCCGGACGACTGTGAACTCGGCGCCGGGACCGTGCTGTTGGCGCAGGTGGTGCTGACGGCCGCGGTGCGGGTGGGCCGGCACGTCTCGGTGATGCCGCAGACCGTGCTGACCCATGACGACGTGGTGGAGGACTTCGCCACGCTCGCCTCAGGCGTTCGGCTGTCCGGCGGCGTCCGGGTCGGGCGGGGCGCCTATCTCGGCGCCGGGGTGCTGGTGCGCGAGCAACTGAGCATCGGGGCCTGGTCCTTGGTGGGCATCGGCGGCGTGGTGCTGTCCGACGTCCCCGCGGGCCAGGTGTGGGTCGGCAGTCCGGCCCGGCGGCTGCGGTCCGCCCCGTCCACCGCCTGGGACCAACTGCGGCTGATGGGAGCCCCTGCGTGAGCCACATTCCCCTGGTCGACCTGAAAGCGGCCCACGCCGAGGTGGCGGACGCCGTGCGGGAGGGATTCGACCGCATCCTGGAGCACACCGCCTTCGTGGGCGGCGCCGAGGTCGCCGCCTTCGAGCAGGAGTACGCGGCCTTCAACGGCACCGCGCACGCGATCGGGGTCGCCAACGGCACCGACGCCCTCGAACTCGCGCTGCGGGCGAGCGGGGTGGGCGTGGGCGACGAGGTGGTGCTGCCCGCCAACACCTTCATCGCCACGGCCGGCGCGGTCCAGCGCATCGGGGCCCGTCCGGTGCTGGTGGACGCCGACCCGGCCACGTACCTGCTCGACGTCGAGGCCGCGGCCAAGGCCGTCACACCGCGGACCAAGGCCGTGGCCCCGGTGCACCTGTACGGGCAGAACGCCGACGTCGCCGGGCTGCGGGCGCTGCTGCCCGAGGGGCTCGCGATCGTCGAGGACGGCGCGCAGAGCCAGGGCGCGAGCCGCGACGGGCGCACGGCGGGCCAGGGCGGCATCGCCGCGACCAGCTTCTACCCGGGCAAGAACCTGGGCGCCTACGGGGACGCCGGCGCGGTCGTCACCGATTCCCCCGAACTCGCCCAGCGCGTCCGTGAGTTGGCGAACCACGGCGGGACCGCCAAGTACCGTCACGACGTGGCCGGCTTCAACTCCCGACTGGACGGCCTGCAGGCCGTCGTCCTCCGCGCCAAGCTGGCCAGGCTGGCGCGGTGGAACGATCAGCGGCGCGCGGCGGCGGCCCGGTACCACGAGCTGCTGGCCCCGCTCGCCGAGGCGGAACGGGTGGTGCTCCCGGCCACGGCGGACGGCAACGTCCACGTCTGGCACCTGTACGTGGTCCGGGTGCCCGGCGCGGACCGCGACGCCGTGGTCGACCGCCTGAACGCGGCGGGGATCGGGGCCGGGGTGCACTACCCGTCGCCGGTGCACCTGACCCCGGCCTTCGCCCATCTCGGCCACGGAGCAGGCGACTTCCCGCACGCCGAACGGGCCGCCAGGGAGATCCTCTCGCTTCCGCTGTACCCCCAGATCACCCCCGAGCAGCAGCAGGAAGTGGCAGCTGCCCTGGTGAACGCACTCCACTAGCCACGCACCGCCCAGGACCTGTCCGGCGGACCGTTCCGGATCAGCCCCCGTCGTTCCCCCGCCCTCCGGGCCGGAGGCCCCGGGTGCGGCCAGACCCACGTCGGTGGAGCGCCCTCGTACTGGACGTACTGGGGCGTCACGCCACGCAGGGGATGCCCGTGCCGGACGGCGCGGGTCCGGAAAGTTCCGCTGGACAGGCCCCAGGGGCACTGCCCTTCCGAAAGGCCAAAACGTGCAGTACAGACTCAGACGGGCCGGAGGCGTCCTCTTCGCCCTGGCCGCGCTCCTGGCGGCCCTGCTGCCTCTCGCCGGGAGAGCCCACGCCGCCGATCCCTGCGGGGCGGGCTCGAACCCGATCGTCTGCGAGAACTCCAAGCCGGGCACGCCGATGTCCGACTGGTTCTCCGCGGACGCCTGGGGCGACATCCAGGGCTTCACCGACAAGGTGAGCTACCAGGCCGGGGACACGGTGTCCTTCAAGGTCCAGTCGCCCGCCGCCTACCACATCGAGATCTACCGGCTCGGCTGGTACGGCGGCGACGGCGCGCGGCTGATCTCCACCGCCGCACAGGCCGCGGTCACCTATCCGGCCAACTACACGAGCAAGGCGGCCTCCTGCACCAGCACCGCCGCCACCGGCCTGGTGGACTGCGGCAACTGGCCGACCACGGCGACCTGGACGGTGCCCAGCGACGCCGTCTCGGGGCTCTACGTCGCCAACCTGAACCAGGCCGACGGCCAGGGCCTGATGCCGTACCCCTTCGTGGTGCGCAACGAGTCCAGCCACTCGGACGTCGTGGTGCAGACCGCCGACGAGACCTGGCAGGCCTACAACATGTGGGGCGGCCAGAACCTCTACAACGGCAACGGCCCCGCGCCCGACGGCCGTGCCTACCAGGTGAGTTACAACCGCCCGCTGCTGATCGGCGGCGACAACGGCATCTACGGCTCCGAGTTCGAGATGATCTCGTGGCTGGAACGCAACGGCTACGACGTCAGCTACCTCTCCGGGGTGGACGTCTCCACCAAGGGCTCGCTGCTGCTCAACCACAAGCTCTACATGTCCTCGGGCCATGACGAGTACTGGACCCAGTCCCAGTACGACAACGTCCTCGCCGCCCGCAAGGCCGGCGTCAACGAGGGGTTCTTCAGCGGCAACGAGGTCTTCTGGAAGACGAGGCTGGCTCCCAGCGCCGTCGGCGACCAGGGCGCGAACCGGACGCTGGTCTGCTACAAGATGACCAAGCTGGAGCTCTACACCCCGGACGGCGTGCCCGACCCGAGCGGCACCTGGACCGGCACCTTCATGGACCCGGCCAGCACCAACTACAACCAGGCGTACTACCCGCCGAACATCCTCACCGGCAGCATGTTCCAGGTCAACGGCTACCGCAGTGACGCGATCACCGTCCCGGCGGCCTACGCCAAGCTCCGCATCTGGCGCAACACCAGCGTGGCGAACCTGACGAGCGGTCAGACCGCGACCTTCCCGACCGGCACCCTCGGCTACGAGTGGGACGCGGACCTGGACAACGCCTCCCGGCCCAGCGGCGAGATCGACCTCTCCTCGACCACCGTCGACATCACGGACGGCAAGTACCGCCTGGACTGGGGCAACACCTACGGGAACGGCACCGCCACGCACAGCCTGGTGGAGTTCCGCGACCCCGACTCGCACGCCCTCGTCTTCGGCACCGCCACCGTCCAGTGGTCCTGGGGCCTGACCAACGTGCCGGTCAACGACCCCTCGACCGCCGTGGTCACGGTGGACAAGCGGATGCAGCAGGCGACCGTCAACATCCTGGCCGACCTGGGCGTCCAGCCCGCGTCGCTGCAGACCGACCTGGTGGGCGCGACCGCCTCCACCGACACCACCGCACCGGTGGTGACCGTCACCAGCCCGGCCGGCGGCGCCACGGTCCCGGCCGCCAAGACGCTCACCGTCACCGGCACCGCGACCGACACCGGCGGCCAGGTGGCCCGCGTCGAGGTCTCCGCCGACGGCGGCAGCACCTGGCACGCCGCCACCGGCACCGGCTCGTGGAGCTACAGCTGGACCCCGACCGCCCCCGGCAGCGCCTCGCTGAAGGTCCGCGCCGTGGACGACAGCGTCAACGTGGGCACGCCCGCCACCGTCTCGCTGACCGTCGGCAACCAGCAGTGCCCGTGCACGATCTTCCCGAGCACCGCGACCCCGGGCACCCAGAACGCCGGCGACCCCAGCTCGCTCGAGTTGGGCGTCAAGTTCCGCAGCAGCGTGGCGGGTTCGGTGACCGGCGTGCGGTTCTGGAAGTCCACCGCGAACACCGGCACCCACACCGGCAGCCTGTGGAGCGCGAGCGGCACCCGGCTGGCCACGGGCACCTTCACCAACGAGACGGCCTCCGGCTGGCAGACGCTGACCTTCGCCTCGCCGGTGCCGATCAAGGCCAACACCACCTACATCGCCTCCTACTACGCACCCAACGGCGGCTACTCCTACGACGGCGGCTACTTCAGCGGCTCCGGCGCGGGCCTGGCCCCGCTGACCGCGCTGCAGTCGGGCGTCGACGGCGGCAACGGCGTCTACCGGTACGCCACCGGCGGCGGCTTCCCGAACAGCGAGTCCAACGGCTCCAACTACTGGGTGGACGTCGTCCTCGACACCGGTGCGGCCACCACCACGCCGCCGTCCGTCAGCTCCACCAGCCCGGCCGCCAACGCCACCGGCGTCGCGGTCAACGCCCCGGTGACCGCCACCTTCAGCGAGGCGGTGGACCCGTCCACGCTGACGTTCACGCTGAAGAGCGCATCCGGCGCCACCGTGCCCGGTACCACCAGCGTCGACGCCGCCGGGACCACGGCCACCTTCACCCCGTCCACCGAGCTGGACCTGAGCACCGGCTACACCGCCTCGGTGCAGGCCGCCGACCAGTGGGGCAACGCCATGAGCTCCGCCACCAGCTGGTCCTTCACCACCGGCGCCACCGAGCCGACGGTGACCTGCCCGTGCACCCTGTGGAGCGCGAGCACCACGCCGACGCGGACCGACGTCACCAACGACGCCAACTCGCTGGAGCTGGGGACCCGGTTCACCCCGGCCGTCGACGGCTACGTCACCGGCATCACCTTCTACAAGGGCACCGGCAACACCGGCACCCACACCGGCAGCCTCTGGTCCGCCACCGGCACCCAGCTGGCCACCGGCACCTTCAGCAACGAGACCGCCTCGGGCTGGCAGACACTGACCTTCGCCACCCCGGTCGCGGTCACCGCGGGGACGACGTACATCGCGTCGTACCACGCACCCAACGGCAACTACTCCTACGACGGCGGGTACTTCGCCGCCGCACACACCGCGTTCCCGCTGACCGCCCCGGCGGACGGCACCGGGAGCAGCAACGGCGTGTACGCCTACACCACCAACACGGCCTTCCCGACCGACAGTTCGGGCTCGGCCAACTACTGGGTGAGCCCGGTCTTCACGACCTCCGGCTGAGCCTGTCGCACCGCGGCCGCCGCCGCACGCG
>NZ_JBHSQJ010000178.1:17549-23243 GCF_042658505.1 Streptacidiphilus monticola
CGCTCCGCGTAGCGGTCGCTCCACAGGGCGCCGAGGACGCCGCCCACCGTGCCGATCAGCAGCCACGCCGCCAGGCCGCGGCTCTTGGTCCCCAGCACCAGCTCGGCCTTGGGCTGGGTCAGCTGGGTGGTGCTCATCCGGCCGGCCGCCGGGATGTGCTCGGCGTCCTGCAGTTGGTCGAGGTGCTTGAGGTAGACGGCGACCACGGCGCGGACGACGGAGTCCGCCTCGTCCGGCGTGGGCTGCTCGGCGGTCACCTGCAGCGAGGGGATCAGGTACTTGGGCGTCACCGTCGTGCCGCTGTTGCGCGGCGCGAGCAGGTAGGAGCCGTGCACCCCGGCCGCCGCCAGCTCGGCCCGACCGGCCGGCGACTCCAGCTGCTCCACCAGCGCGTAGGACACCGCCGCCAGGCTGGCCTGCAGGTTGGCGAACTGGTTCGGCTGGTCCCGGGTGGCCGGGGGCTTGAGCACCAGCACCGTGGAACTCATGTACTGCGGCGTCGGCCTGACGACGTGGTAGGCGCCCACCGCCGCCAGCAGCGCGGCCAGGGCCAGCACGTACCAGCGGCGCACCAGCGCCCGGAACACCGCCTCGGGTGACATCCGGAATCCCCCTGTCTCCACGACCGTCAGCACCGATACTGGCAAAGGCGCTGCCGCGCCGTCAGCGGAACGCCACCGGAGGACCAGTGAGCCTGCGAGAGATCATCGCCGTGTTCCGGCGGCGTTGGTACGTCATGGCGCCGATCACCGTGCTCGCCCTGCTGGCAGGAATCTACCTGGGCCGCTCGGTGCCGATGAACTACCAGTCGCAGAGCTCGCTGGCGCTGCTGGACTCGACGGCCGTCGCGAAGCTCGCGCCCACCTACGGCAACAACATCTCCAACGCGGGCGGTCCGCTGGTGGTGACCGCGGACGTGCTGATCCGCTCGCTGATGTCGGCGGACGCGGCGCAGGCGCTGGCCGCCCAGGGCGTCACCGACGAGTACCTGGTGAGCTTCGCCCCCGACACCTCGGGGCCGCTGCTCAGCCTGACCGTCAAGGGGTCCAGCCGGGCGCAGGTGCTCCGGGAGACCTCGGTCATCACCGACTTCGCGGGCGAGCAGCTGGCCGCGCTGCAGCGCCAGGCGGGCGTGCCGCAGCACTACTTCATCCAGGCCACCGCCGTGGTGCTGCCCGAGCAGCCGGTGGCCCAGCCCAAGTCGAAGATCCAGTACGTGGCCGCCGTGGTGATCGGCGGCCTGGCCGCCGCCTTCCTGCTCTCGGCGCTGCTGGACTGCGTGATGCTCGCCCGGCGCCGCCGCAGGACCGGCGAGCTGTGGCTGCGCTGGCCTCCGGCGAAGTCCCGCGGCACCTTCCTCGACCGGCGTCTGGACGGCGTCTCGATCCTGTCGGTGTACCTGGCGCTGGCCCTGTTCATCCCGTCCAACATGTGCCTGCCCGCGCTGGGCGGGATCGGCACCCCCGCCAACGTCTTCGCGCTGCTGGGCCTGTTCTGGTACCTCGCCGCCTGGCTGGGCGGCTGGATGCTGCCCGCGCGCGGCACCAGGGCGCCCCGGGTGGCGCTGTGCGTGCTGGCCGCGGCGGTCCTCGGCGCCTACCTCGCGGACGCCACCCGGCAGACCCCGCACTCCGAACTGCTCGCGGCGGACCGGGGGTTGATCGGCCTGCTGGTGTGGGTGGCGCTGGTGGTGCTGGCCTCGGCGGCCACCCACGAACGCCACCGGCTGGACACCCTGATGCGCCGGCTGATCGTGCTGGCCTCGGTGGTGGCGCTGCTCGGCTTCTACGACTTCTTCTTCTCCACCAACATCGCCGACTCCATCCACATCCCGGGCCTGTCCGCCAGCTCGGCCGGGATCACCACGATGGACCGCGGCGGCTTCACCCGTCCCCGCTCGACCACGGCCCAACCGCTGGAGTTCGGCGGCATGCTGGCGATCCTGCTGCCGTTCGCGATCCAGCAGGCGCTGGACCCGATCCGCCGTCACCGCAGCCTCTTCGTGCGCTGGGCCCCGGTGGCCCTGATCGGCGGCGCGCTGCCGCTGACGGTGTCGAAGACGTCCATCATCGGGGCCGCCATCGTCGTGCTGATCATGGTGCCGAGGTGGAAGCCGCAGCGGCGCTGGGCCGCGATCGGCGTGCTGCTGGCCGGCGTGGCGGCGCTCAAGGTCGCCGTGCCCGGTCTGATCGGCACCCTCACCGGCGCCTTCTCCAGCTTCTTCGGCGCACAGGACACCAGCACCCAGGCACGCACCGTGAAGTACGCGGAGATCTGGCCCTACATCGTGCAACGGCCGTGGTTCGGGCGGGGGTTCGGCACCTTCGACCCGCAGACCTACTTCTTCACCGACAACGAGTACATGCTCGCCACGGCGGAGATGGGGCTGCTCGGACTGCTGGCGCTGTTCGTGCTCTTCTTCACCGGCATCCACCAGGGCGGCGCGATCCGCCGCCTGGCCCAGCGCGAGCAGGACCGCGAGCTCGGCCAGGCCTTCTTCGCGTCGGCCGCCGTGGCCCTGGTGATCAGCGCGACGTTCGACTCCCTCGGCTTCGCCATGTTCGCCGGGGTCTTCTTCCTGCTGCTGGGAGCGGGCGGTGCCTATCTCGGCTTCGTCCGCCGGGAGGCCCGCGCCGTCTACTTCGGCCGGCTGGGCCTGCCGAAGGCCGCGGGGGAGCGGGCCGTTCAGCCGAACCAGGAGCGGCGCTTGGAGCCCTCCTCGTCACCGCGCTGATCCGGGACCGGGAGCAGCGACAGCTGGATCGTCGCGTCCGCCAGGTCCTCCGGCTCCTCGCCGTCGTCCTCCAGCCCGGCGGGGACGGGACCCTTCGGCTCCGCGGCGGCGACGGTCGCCGGCTCGCTGCGGACCGCGCCCGGGGCGGGGTTCGGCGCGGACATCGAGGCCGCCGCCTCCGAGGCGCGGCGCTTGCGGGCCTCCACGAAGAACACCAGCACGAGCGTCACCGCCAGGCCGCCGATGCCGCCCATCGCGGCGTACTGCACCTTCGACTTGGTCTGCGCGACCGGGTCCTGCGGCGGCACGATCACCGTGCTGCGGATCAGCGCGTCGGTGGGGACCTTCTGCTCCTGCTGGAACTCCAGCAGCCGCTGCTTGGCGTAGTCGGTGAGGGTCTGCTCCGAGGCCAGCACGTGGGTCGCGTCGGTGCCGGTGACCGACAGCACGATCATCGGGCCCTGGGCGTTGTCGGCGATCTCCGCGTCGTAGGTCTCGGTGACGCCGAGGTCCTTGAGCTTCCGCTTCTGCGTGTCCGAGACCAGGTTGCGGCGCAGCGTGTCGGCCATGCCGGTGAGCGCGGCCTGGGTGCTCAGGAAGGGGTTCCCGTCGAAGGCCACCGTGGCCTTCTGCGAGTTGAGCAGTTCCACCGTGCTGTTGGACTGGTACTTCATCGGCAGCACGTACCAGGCGGCCGCCGCCAGCCCCACCGCGACCACCAGCCCCGGCACCAGGACGTACCAGCGCCTGCGCAAGACCCGGTAGATCTCGGCCAGATCCATTCCGCTCCCCCTCCGTGCACCCGCCCACTCGGCCCCGTCCCGAGCATAGGTGCCGCGCGGATCACCGGAGAACCGTTTGCGGCGGCTCTTGCCTCGTTATGCTGAAAGCCGCCTTCGACAGGAGAGACGCAATGGTCCGGGGGGACACGCGCGGGGCGGAGCCGGGGCACGTGTGCTTCGCCGCGCAGGACTGGTGGTACCACAGCAGGGCCCATTCCGACGTCCAGTTGATGCTCCATGTGGCAAGGCACCGGCCGGTGTTGTTCGTGAACAGCATCGGCATGCGGATGCCGCTGCCGGGGCGCAGCAGCAAGGTGCTGCGCCGGCTGCTGCGCAAGGCCCGCAGCATGGCGCGCTCGCTCGCGTTCCCGGTCCCGGAGCTGCCGCGCTTCGCCGTCCTGTCGCCCGTCGTCCTGCCCTTCTACGGCTGGCCGACGGCGCGCGCCGTCAACGCCCGCCTCGTCGCGTTCCAAGTGCGCCGGGCGGCACGGAAGATGGGCATGCGCCCGGACGTCGTCACGGTCACCGTGCCGACGGCGGTGGACGCGGTGCGCCGGCTGCCGCACCGGACCCTCGTCTACAACCGCTCCGACCGGCACTCCGCCTTCCCCGAGGCCGACCAGGCCGCGATCGCCGGGCTCGAGCAGCGGCTGCTGCGCGAGGCCGCCGTCGTCCTCTACGTCAGCCGCGAACTGCTCGCCGCGGAAGAGGATGTGACGGACGGTCGGGCGGTCTTCCTCGACCACGGCGTGGACCTCGACCGGTTCACCCCCGACGGCCCCGAGGCCGCGGAGCTGTCCGGAGTGCCCCACCCGCGCGCGGGCTTCTTCGGCGCCCTCGACGACTTCGTCGTCGACCTCGCGCTGCTGGAGCGCCTGGCGAAGGAGCGGCCCGACACCCACCTGGTCCTGGTCGGCGGCGGCGACGCGGACCTGTCCGGCCTGGCCGCGCTGCCCAACGTCCACCTCTTCGGCTTCCAGCCGCACGAGGCGGTGCCGGCGTTCGGGCGTGGCTTCGACGTCGGCCTGATGCCCTGGCACGACAATGACTGGGTGCGCCACTGCAACCCCGTGAAGCTGAAGGAGTACCTGGCCCTGGGCCTGCCGGTGGTCAGCACCGACTTCCCGGAGCTGCGCCGCTACGCCGAGGCCGGGGTGGCGGCCGCGAGCACGGACGCCGAGTCCTTCCTCGCCGCCGTGGACCGGGCGCTGTCGGTGCCGCCGGCGCAGGGCGCCGAGGAGCGGCGCGCCTTCGTCGCCGCGGACACCTGGGAGGCGCGCGCCCAGGAGTTCCTGCGCGCCGTCGAGGGCACCCCGGCGTGAGGCTCCGGGTGCGGCCCGCCGCCCTGCTGCTGGCGGCGGCCCTGCTCGGCGCGTCCGGGTGCGACAGCGCCGGGTCCGGCCCGCAGCCCCCGCCGCCCGGCCGCGGCGACGGTCCGACGGCCACGGTGTTCGGCGCCGCGGCACCCGCGCAGCCGGACTTCGGCGACCCCCAGCCGGCCACGCTGGGGCTGAAGTTCACCACGTCCGTGGCCGGCGCGGTGACCGGCGTGCGCTACTACCGCTCCGCCGCCAACGGCGGCCACCACGTGGGCGCGCTCTGGGACGGCCAGGGCAAGCAACTCGCCTCGGTGGACTTCCCGGACACCGGGGACACCGGCTGGGTCGAGGCCGCCTTCTCCGCGCCCGTCCCGATCCGCCCCGGCCAGACCTACACCGTCTCCTACCTGGCCCCCTCGGGCCACTACGCCGCCACGCCCGAGGCCTTCGCGGGCGGCCCGGTGGTCACCGCCTCCGGCCCGCTGACGGCCGTGGGCAGCGCGTACGCGCCCGGCAACCGGTCCGCCTTCCCGGACCAGACGCACGGCACCGCCCAGTACTGGGTGGACCTCGCCTTCACCCCCGACCCCGACGCCGCCACCTACCTGCCCGGCCCCGTCTTCACGCCCGCGACCTACTGGTCACGCTGGCCCGGCACCGCCGTCTGGCGCTCGGGCACGACCCTGCCCGTCGGCGTCTGGCTGCAGGACCCGACCCGCCCGGCGGTCGGCGGCGGCGCCAACCTGGGGGAGTCCTTCGCCCGCGTCGGCGTCAACACGCTGGTGGGGCTGTGGGACTGGCCGAAGGACGAACACGGCCAAACCGCCGCGGCCAAGGCGGCGGGCCTCGCCGTCCTGGC
>NZ_JBHSQJ010000179.1:0-20715 GCF_042658505.1 Streptacidiphilus monticola
CTTCGTTTCCCACTCTATCAGAGCTTTTCAGCTCCGATTCCCAGTGGAATTCCCCGACCGGCATGCCGATCCGCTGGGATCTCCGCCGGGCAGGACTCAGAAGCTACATCGCCGCCCCGCCGAGGGGCAAATCGGGCTCGCCCGTTCGGCGCACCCGGATGCCGTAGAGTCTGGACCTGCCAAGTGGTCTAGTCCACTTGCCGGTGTGGCCGAAGTGCCCGAAGTTGACATGATTTAGTGTGATCCGCGACGCAGCGGCGTCTCCGCCTGCGCGCACGACAACGCCTATGAGGAGGCTCCATGTCGTCCGTTTCGTCCCCGCTGGCCGGTCGCGCCATCGGACTCGCCGCCGTGCCGGATCCGGTCTTCGCGGGGGCCATGGTGGGTCCGGGCACTGCCATCGACCCGTTGCGGGAGCCGGGAGCGGCGGTCGCGCCGGTGGACGGCACCATCGTCTCGATGCACCCGCACGCCTTCGTCGTCATCGACGAAGAGGGCCACGGAGTACTGACGCACCTCGGCATTGACACCGTGCAGCTCAACGGCGAGGGTTTCGAACTGCTGGCGGCCAAGGGCGACACCGTCAAGCGCGGACAGCCGGTGGTTCGGTGGAACCCTGCGGCGGTCGAGGCTGCCGGCAAGTCGCCCATCTGCCCCGTGGTGGCGCTGGAGGCCGCGGCCGACGCTCTGTCGGACGTCCGCGAGGAGGGCGAGCTCGGTGCGGGCGATCCCCTCTTCACCTGGAAGTAGCAAGCGCCCAGGACCAGTAGTACGTAGGCACGTGAGCGGAGACCGGTGACATGACGAAGACGCTGCAGGGTGTGGGCGTGAGCCACGGCGTGGCGATCGGGCAGGTGCGGCACATGGGCACGGCGGTGCTGGAGCCGCCGACCACGCAGATCCCGACCGAGGACGCGCCGCGGGAACAGGCCCGTGCCAAGCAGGCCGTCGAGGCCGTGGCCGCGGACCTGCAGGCGCGGGGCAACCTCGCCGGCGGCGAGGCCCAGGCCGTGCTCGAGGCGCAGGCGCTGATGGCGCAGGACCCCGAGCTGATGGCGGACGTGGAGCGACGGATCGCGGTGGGCAGCTCCGCCGCGCGGGCCGTCTACGACGCCTTCGCCGCGTACCGGGCGCTGCTGGCCCAGGCGGGCGAGTACCTGGCGGGACGCGTCGCGGACCTGGACGACGTGCGGAACCGGATCGTGGCCCGTCTGCTCGGTGTGCCGATGCCCGGGGTGCCGGACAGCGACGAGCCCTATGTCTTGACCGCACGCGACCTCGCGCCCGCGGACACGGCCCTGCTCGACCCGACGCTGGTGCTCGGCTTCGTCACCGAGGAGGGCGGGCCGACGAGCCACAGTGCCATCCTGGCAAGGGCGTTGGGCGTACCGGCGATCGTGGCGCTGCCCGGTGCGCTGGACCTGCCGGAGGGCTTGGTCGTGGCGGTCGACGGCAGCACCGGCCAGGTGCTGGTCGAGCCGTCGGCCGAGCAGCAGGAGGAACTGCGGGCGCTGGCCGCCGAGCGGAAGGCGGCGCTGGCGGCGTCCACCGGGCCCGGTCAGACCTCGGACGGGCACATGGTCCCGCTGCTGGCCAACGTCGGTGGGCCGGGCGACCTGCCGGCCGCGCTGGAGGCGGGCGCGGAGGGCGTCGGCCTGTTCCGCACCGAGTTCCTGTTCCTGGACGACTCGAAGCAGGCTCCGGCCGAGGACGTGCAGGTCGAGGCCTATCGCAAGGTGCTGGAGGCCTTCCCGGAGGGCCGCGTCGTGGTGCGCGTGCTGGACGCGGGCGCGGACAAGCCGCTGGACTTCCTCACGCCCTCCGACGAGCCGAACCCCGCGCTCGGCGTGCGCGGGCTGCGGACGCTGCTGGAGCACCCCGAGGTGCTGCGGACCCAGCTGCGGGCGCTGGCCCGGGCGGCCGAGGGGCTGCCGGTCTACCTGGAGGTCATGGCCCCGATGGTGGCGGACCGTCAGGATGCCAAGGCCTTCGCCGACGCGTGCCGGGAGGCGGGGCTGCGGGCGAAGTTCGGCGCGATGGTGGAGATCCCCTCCGCGGCGCTGCGGGCCCGGTCGATCCTGGAGGAGGTGGAGTTCCTGTCGTTGGGCACCAACGACCTGGCGCAGTACACCTTCGCGGCGGACCGGCAGGTCGGGGCGGTGGCGCGGCTGCAGGATCCGTGGCAGCCGGCACTGCTCGACCTGGTCGCGCTGTCGGCCGAGGCGGCGCGGGCAACCGGCAAGAGCTGCGGTGTCTGCGGTGAAGCGGCCTCGGACCCGGTGCTCGCCTGTGTCCTCACGGGCCTGGGCGTGACCAGCCTGTCCATGGGTGCCGCTTCGATCCCCTACGTGCGGGCGCAGTTGGCGAAGGTGACGCTCGCGCAGTGCGAGCGCGCGGCCGCGGCGGCGCGGGCGACGGACTCGGCGGCGGAGGCGCGGGCCGCGGCGAGCCAGGTGCTGTCCGGGGAGTGACGTTCCGCCAGGTGTAGGGGCCTTCCACTGCGGGTGCGGCGGGAGGCCCCTTGCCCGTCCCGGGACGGGTCCGCCGGGCGGCGGCCGCCCGGAGGGCTTTTGCGGCAGAGGCCGCAGCGGTAGAGTCGCGCTGANGTCCCAGGGCCGCACGCGGCAACCGGGCGGCGCTAACGGCTGCGGCTCTCCGAGCCGACCACCACGCACACGCCGGCCACCACGATGGCGCCGCCGAGGGCGATGGGCCAGGTGACGGCCTCGGCGAGGAAGAGCCAACCGAGGAAGACGGCGACGACCGGGTTCACGTAGGCGTAGGTGGCGACGAGGGAGAGCGGGGCCTTCTGCAGCAGCCAGGCGAAGGCCGTGAAGGCGATGAGGGAGCCGAAGACGATCAGGTAGCCGAGGCCGAGCCAGGAGGCGGTGCTGATCGCGCCGACGTCGAGGCCGTGCTGCTCGCCCCGGATCAGGCCGAGGGCCAGGTCGCCGAGCCCGCCCGCCAGCATCTCGTAGGAGGAGGCGGTGAAGGGGTTGGCCGGCATGGGCAGGCGGCTCGATCCGAAGGAGCCGAGGGACCAGAGCAGGGCTCCGAAGAGCACCAGCAGCACGCCGCTGAGCTTCACCTGTCCGGATATGCCGGGGACGGTGAGCACGACGAGTCCGGCGAAGCCGAGCAGGACGCCGATGACGCTGCGGCCGGTGGGCCGGTCGCGGGTGATCAGGCGCAGCACGATCACCCACAGCGGCACCGAGGCGACCAGGAGCGCGGCGAGTCCGGAGGGGATGTGCGTCTCGGCCAGCACGACCAGGCCGTTGCCGCCGACCAGCAGGAGCAGGCCGACGAGGGCGGCGGAGCCCAGTTGCCGCGGGCTGACCCGCAGGGCGGACGGTCCGCTGCGCCAGGCGACGAGGCCGGCGAGGAGCACGCCGGCCACCAGGAAGCGGGCCGCCGCCGAGAGGAAGGGCGGCATGGTCTCCACGGCGTAGCGGATGGCCAGGTAGGTGGACCCCCAGACCACGTAGACGATGCCGAGGGCGAGCCAGATCAGGCTGCGGGAGGGTCCGCTGCTGCCGTCGTTCGTGATGGTGGCGGGGCGGGCGGCGGCCGTGCGCTCTGTCATTTCTGTCCCCTCGTCATGCTCCTGTACGGATCGTGGCGCAGAGAAGCCCGGGTGCGCCAGTCGGATTGCTTTCACGTCTCGCTATGCGAAACAGATCTTCTCGCTATTTGGATTGTGCTTAGGATTCCGTTGCAGGGAGGTCGACATGACACAGGATCAGGCTCGTTACACCCATGGCTTCCACGGTTCCGTGCTGCGCTCGCACACCTGGCGCACCGTGGAGAACTCGGCGGCGTACCTGCTGCCGGAGCTGAAGCCCGAGCACGAACTGCTGGACGTGGGCTGCGGCCCGGGCACGATCACCGCGGGTCTGGCCGAGCGCGTGGGCAGGGTCGTCGGCGTGGACAGCGCGGACGAGGTGCTGGAGCAGGCCCGCGCCGCGGCGCCCGGGGTCGCGTTCCAGGTGGCGGACGTGCATGAACTGCCGTTCCCTGACGACTCGTTCGACGTCGTGCACGCGCACCAGGTGCTGCAGCACGTGGCCGACCCGGTGCGGGCGCTGCGGGAGATGCGCCGGGTCTGCCGACCGGGTGGGATCGTCGCGGCCCGGGATTCGGACTACGCGGGCTTCACCTGGTTCCCCGTACTGCCCGAGCTGGAGGAGTGGAACGCGCTGTACCACCGCGTCGCGCGGGCCAACGGCGGCGCGCCCGACGCGGGGCGGGAGCTGCGGGCCTGGGCCCGGCAGGCGGGGTTCGCCGAGGTGCGCAGCTCGTCCTCGACGTGGTGCTTCGCCGACGACGAGGACCGCGCGTGGTGGGGCGGCATGTGGGCGGAGCGGATCGTGGCGTCAGGCATCGCGAAGCAGGCGGTCGCGGAGGGCTTCGCCACGGAGGAGGACCTGGGCCGGCTGTCCGAGGCCTGGCAGCGCTGGGCCGCGGACGCTGACGGCTGGTTCAGCGTCCTGCACGGGGAGATCGTCTGCCGGGCGTGAGCCGGGACGGCGCGAGGGTCCCCGCCGGACGGGCGGGGCCCTCGCGCCGTGTGCCGGGTCTCAGGCGGACCTCAGGCGCGTTCGCGGGCGAGCTGCTCGAAGGCGCTGAGGGCGGCGGGGTTGTCGATGGACCCGGGGTTGACCGCCTTCTCGACCGGTGTGCCGCCGAGGATGCGCTTGACCGGGACCTCGATGCGCTTCCCGGTCAGCGTGTGCGGCAGCGCGGCCACCGGGATCACCTCGTCGGGGACGTGACGGGGTGACAGTTCGGTCCGCAGGGAGGTCGCGATCTGCTTCTTCAGCTCGTCGTCGAGGACGGCGTCCTCCGCGAGTACCACGAAGAGCGGCATCCAGTAGCCGCCGTCCGGCTGCTCGAGGCCGATGACCAGTGACTCCCTGATCTGCGGCAGGCGCTCGACGACCTCGTAGATGTCGGACGAGCCCATCCGCACGCCCTGCCGGTTGAGCGTGGAGTCGGAGCGGCCGTGGATCACCACCGTGCCCCGGGAGGTGACGGTGATCCAGTCCCCGTGGCGCCAGACGCCGGGGAACATGTCGAAGTAGCTGTCGTGGTACCGGTGGCCCTCCGGGTCGTTCCAGAAGTACAGCGGCATGGACGGCATGGGCTTGGTGACGACGAGTTCGCCGACCTCGTCGGTCAGCGGCTTGCCGTCCGGGCTCCACGACTCGACGGCCACGCCGAGGCAGGGGGCCTGGATCTCGCCCAGGTACACCGGCAGCGTGGGCACGCCGCCGACGAAGCAGGCGCAGACGTCGGTGCCGCCGCTGACCGAGGCGAGCCAGACGTCCGGGCTGATCTCGTCGTAGATCCACTGGAAGCCGTCGGGCGGCAGCGGCGAGCCGGTGGTCCCGATCGCCCGCAGCCGGTGCAGGTCCAGGTCGCGGCCCGGGTGGACGTCGGCCTTCTTGCAGGCCATGACGTAGGCGGCGGAGGTGCCGAAGACGGTGACCTCGGCCTTGGCGGCCAGCTGCCACTGGGCGTCCGCGGCCGGATAGCCGGGGCTGCCGTCGTAGGTGACGATGCTCGCGCCCACGAGCAGGCCGGCCAGCAGGTAGTTCCACATCATCCAGCCGGTGGAGGTGTACCAGAAGAACCGGTCCTCCGGGCCGAGGTCGAGGTGGAGCCCGGCGCCCTTGAGGTGCTCCAGGACGATGCCGCCGTGGCCCTGCACGATGGCCTTGGGCAGGCCGGTGGTGCCCGAGGAGTAGAGCACCCACAGCGGGTGGTCGAAGGGCACGGGCTCGAAGGCGAGCGCGTGCTGACTGCTGGTCAGTTCGCTCCAGGCGAGGGTCGCTTCGGGCTGCTCGGTCCCCAGCACGGGGATGTGCACCACGTGCCGCAAGGTGGGCAGTTCGCGGCGCAGCTCCGCGACGACCTCGGCGCGGTCGTGCGTCCTGCCGCCGTAGCGGTAGCCGTCGACGGCGAACAGGACGGCGGGCTCGATCTGCTGGAAGCGGTCGAGCACGCTGCGGGCGCCGAAGTCCGGCGCGCAGCTGGTCCACACCGCGCCCACGGCGGCCGTGGCGAGCAGGGCGACCGCCGCCTGAGGGATGTTGGGGACGTATGCGGCGACGCGGTCGCCCGGACCGATCCCGAGGCGGCGCAACTCCCCTGCCAGGGAGGCGACCTGGGCGCGCAGCTCGCCCCAGGTGAGCACGGTGGGCTCGGGGCTGGCCTCGTCCAGGTGCAGGATCGCCGGGTCGGCGGCGCGGGCGGGGTCCCCGCCGTGGCGCAGGGCCTGCTCGGCGTAGTTGAGGGTGGCCCCGGGGAACCACTCGGCCCCGGGCATGGCGCTGCCGCCGAGCACCGCGGTGGGCGGGGTGGTGAAGCGGACGTCGAACCACTCGGTGACGGCCCGCCAGAAGTCCTCCAGGTGGTCCACGGACCACTGGTGCAGGGCAGCGTAGTCACCTTCGGGCGCGCCGTGGTGGGCGGCGGCCCAGTTCTGGAACCGGACCAGCCGGGTGTTCCCGGCTCGGTCGGGGTCGGGGCGCCACAGGGGAGTCGGTTCACTCGCGGCGCTGGTCATGGCATGCCTCCGGCACGTCGTCGGGTCGGGTCTCGCTGCCAGGAAGGAATCTGCCATGTGATCGCCGGAGACGCCAGGGCCGACCTGGTCACATCCGTTCGGCTCCGACCGGGCTGCCAGGCTGATCCGGTCCGACGCCCCGTCAGGAGCGCAGGGCGGCGGTGACGTCGAGGATCTCGCGGGTCAGCTGGTGCCCGACGGGCGCGTGCTCGTTCATCAGCCGGTACCACATCGCCCCGAACACCATGTCGACGACGGTGTCCACGGGGACGGTCCAGCCCTGCTGCCGCTCCAGCACCTCGTGGAGCAGGGCGCGGCGGCCCGCGATGTAGCGACGCATGTCTGCCCGGAGGGCCGGGTCGGCGAACGCGTCGGAGGTCAGGCCGAGGAGCACGTCCACGACTGGGCGCTTGGCGGCCAGGGTGAACGTGGCGTCGAGGAAGGTGCGCAGGTCGGCCACCGGGTCGCCGCTGGGCTCGGGCGCCCCGTGGGCGGCGCCGATCTCCCCCATCGCCTCCAGCAGAACCGCGCCGCGGGTGGGCCACCAGCGGTAGACCGTCTGCCGGCCCACGCCCGCGCGCTCGGCGATGCCCTTGATGGTCACGCCGGTGTAGCCGTGCTCGACGGCGAGTGCGAGGGCCGCGTCGAGGATGGCCCGGTGGGCCGCGTCACTGCGGGGTCTGCTCATGGCGGCACTTTACAAGGCACGGTGTCTCGATACAGAATCGAGGCACGGTGCCTCGAAAGGCATCGGCTGGTACGGCTTGTTGTGTGAGGGGTGTACAGACATGAGCGAGCGCGTG
Source organism: Streptacidiphilus monticola (assembly GCF_042658505.1). Lineage (NCBI taxonomy): Bacteria > Bacillati > Actinomycetota > Actinomycetes > Kitasatosporales > Streptomycetaceae > Streptacidiphilus > Streptacidiphilus monticola. The sequence goes on from NZ_JBHSQJ010000179.1 coordinate 7,375, forward strand.
GTCATCGTCGGGGGGACTTCCGGGATCGGCCTGGCGACGGCGGAGCTGCTGCGCAAGCGGGGGTACGAGGTGGTGATCGGCGGCCGCAGCGAGGAGCGGCTGGCGACCGCCCGGGAACGCTGCGGCGCGGCCGGCGCCGCGGTGGACGCCACGGACGAGGAGTCGCTGCGGCGCTTCTTCGACGAGGTGGGGCCGTTCCACCACCTGGTCGTGGCGGTCACCGAACGCGGCGGGGTGACGTCCTTGGCGGACCTGACGGCGAGTGAGCTGCGCCGCCACACGGAGGGGAAGCTGCTGCCCCACCTGCTGGCCGCGCGGGAGTCGCTGGCCACGCTGGACGAGGCCGGGTCCATCACGCTGGTGGGCGCGGTGAGTTCACAGCTGTCCGGCACGGGTCTGGTGGCGCTCGGCTCGGTGAACGCGGCGGTGGAGACGGCCTCCCGCATCCTCGCGGCGGAGCTGGCCCCGCGCCGGGTCAACGCGGTCTCGCCCGGGGTCATCGACACGGAGTGGTGGAGCTGGATCCCCGAGGAGGCCCGCGCCGAGGCCGTCCACGGCGCGGCGGCGGGCACGCCGGTCGGCCGCCCCGGCCGCCCGGAGGAGGTCGCGGACGCGATCGCCTTCCTGATCGGCAACGGCTTCACCACGGGCGTCGTCCTCCCCATCGACGGCGGCGCCCGCCTGCGCAGCTGACCTCAGCCCCGCGCCCCTGACGGGGCCTTCGGCCCCTCACGGGGGGCGGGGGCGCAGGTCACCGGTACAGTGCGGGCATGGTGGATGGCTTTGCGGCAGCGCTGCGGCAGCGCGGGAACGCGCTCCTGCTGGACGGCGGCATGTCGAACCAGCTGGAGTCACAGGGGAACGACCTCACCGACGCGCTCTGGTCGGCCCGCCTCCTCGCCGACGACCCGGACCAGATCCTCCGCACCCACGCCGCCTACGCCGCCGCAGGCGCGGACGTGGCGATCACCGCCAGCTACCAGGCGAGCTTCCAGGGCTTCGAGAAGGCGGGCATCGACCGGGCCGCCGCCGAGGCCCTGCTCCGCCGTTCCGTCGTGCTGGCGCGCGACGCGGGCAGCCGCTTCGTCGCCGCGAGCATCGGCCCCTACGGGGCCGTGCTCGCCGACGGCAGCGAGTACCGGGGCCGCTACGGCCTCACCAAACGGGAGTTGACGGACTTTCACCGCCCCCGCGCCGAGGTCCTGGCCTCCGCCGGGCCGGACGTGCTGGCCATCGAGACCGTCCCCGACGCCGACGAGGCCGAGGCGGTGCTCGACGCTGTCGCCGGGCTCGGCGTCCCGGTCTGGCTCTCCTACAGCACGGCGAACGGCCGGACCCGGGCCGGGCAGCCGCTCGCGGAGGCGTTCGCGCTCGCCCGCGGCAACGACCAGGTGCTCGCCGTCGGCGTCAACTGCCTTGCGCCGGAAGAGGCGACGGACGCCGTCGCGCTCGCCGCCGAGGTGACCGGGAAGCCGGTCGTGGTGTACCCGAACAGCGGCGAGGGCTGGGATGCTGAGGCCCGTTCCTGGACCGGGCCGGCCACCTTCGACGCCGCACGCGTGGGCGCCTGGGTGGCGGCGGGCGCCCGGCTCGTCGGCGGGTGCTGCCGTGTCGGGCCGGACCAGATCCGGGAGTTGGCCCTCGTCCTGCGGACGGCGAGCTGAGTGGAGTGCGCACCGGCGACGGTGGCACACTCTGACTAGTCCCTCGGTCGACATTGTCGACCGCCAGTCGTGGAGGTAGCGCATGCCCGGCCCGATCCAGTCGCTCGAACGTGCGGCCGCGATCCTGCGGCTGCTCGCGGGCGGCGAGCGGCGGCTCGGGCTGTCCGACGTCGCCGCCGCGCTCGGACTGGCCAAGGGGACCGCCCACGGCATCCTGCGCACGCTGCAGCAGGAGGGCTTCGTCGAGCAGGACCCCGACAGCGGCAAGTACCAGCTCGGCGCCGAGCTGCTCCGGCTCGGCCAGAGCTACCTCGACGTCCACGAGCTGCGCGCCCGGGCGCTGGTGTGGGCGGACGACCTGGCCCGGGCCAGCAATGAGACGGTCTACCTCGGAGTCCTGCACCAGCACGGCGTGCTGATCGTCCATCACGTCTTCCGGCCCGACGACACGCGCCAGGTGCTCGAGGTCGGCAGCATGCAGCCGCTTCACTCCACCGCACTCGGCAAGGTGCTGCTGGCCCACGACCCGGTGGCCCGGGCCGAGTTGGACGAGCAGGAGCGCGAGGCCTTCACCTCCCGCACGCTCACCGACCTGCTCGACATCGACGAGGAGGCGGCGCTCACCCGCGAACGCGGCTGGGCCGCCTCCGTCGAGGAGACCTGGCCGGGCGTGGCCTCGGTGGCCGCGCTGATCAAGGACCGGCGGCGCAACCCCGTCGGCGCGGTGGCCGTCAACGGCCCCGTGGAGCGGCTGTGCGAGGCCGGCACGGTCCGGCCCGAGCTCGTGGTCCAGGTGCGCGAGGCGGCCCGGTCCATCTCCCGCGACCTGGGCGCACCGCGCTTCTGACCCCTCGGCGCCGGGGCGGTGCAGCCCCTCGGCTCGCCGTATCTGGGTGATTTATCAGCATGTGTCGGACTTCCGAAATCACAGGAGCGCAGCCTTGACGTGCGGCCTTGCGCCGGGTCAGACTCTCGCACGACGGTCGACATTGTCGAACGATGGACGTCTCTTCCCTCACCACCCCTCCGGGAGTCCTTGTGTCCAACGGCCACATCTTTGTCGGGGAGCTGATCGGCACCGCGCTGCTGATCCTCCTCGGCGGCGGCGTCTGCGCCGCGGTGACCCTGAAGCGCTCCAAGGCGCTGAACGCCGGCTGGGTCGCCATCACCTTCGGCTGGGGCTTCGCGGTCCTGGTCGCGGCCTACACCTCCAGCTCGCTCTCCGGTGCCCATCTCAACCCCGCGGTCACCCTGTCCATCGCGGTGAAGTCGGGCGACTGGAGCCATGTACCGGTCTACTTTGCCGGGCAGATCCTCGGCGCCATGCTCGGCGCGGTGCTGGTCTGGCTGACCTACCTCGGGCAGTTCCAGGAGAACGACGAGCCCACCCTCGGCATCTTCGCCACCGGCCCGGAGATCCGGAACCCGGTGCAGAACCTGATCACCGAGATCATCGCCACCGTGGTGCTCTGCCTGCTGATCCTCACCCAGGGCCTCAACAAGGAGCTCGGCCTGTCCGGCATGGGCATCCTGATCACCAGCTTCACCGTCGTCGGCATCGGCCTCTCGCTGGGCGGCCCGACCGGCTACGCGATCAACCCGGTGCGCGACCTCGGTCCGCGCATCGTCCACTCCCTGCTGCCGATCCCGAAGAAGGGCACCTCGGACTGGGGCTACGCCTGGATTCCCGTGGTGGGTCCGGCGATCGGGGGACTGCTCGCGGGCGCCCTCTTCAACGCGGCCTTCTGAGTCTGCGTTACTTGAGCCTGCACCACCTGAGCCGCGTTACCTGAGCCGACATCAACTCACCTGACGTCAATGAGGACTTCATGACCAGCACTGGGCAGTACATCGCCGCCATCGACCAGGGCACGACCTCGAGCCGCTGCATCATCTTCGGCGCGGACGGCCGGATCGTCGCCGTCGACCAGCAGGAGCACAGCCAGATCTTCCCGCAGCCGGGCTGGGTGGAGCACGACGCCACGGAGATCTGGACCCGCGTCCAGTCGGTCATCGCCGGAGCGCTGGCCAAGGCCGGACTGAGCCGCACCGACATCCGCGCCATCGGCATCACCAACCAGCGCGAGACCACGGTCCTGTGGGACCGGCACACCGGGCAGCCGGTGCACAACGCCCTGGTGTGGCAGGACACCCGCACCGAGGAGCTGTGCAAGGAACTGGGCCGCAACGTGGGCCAGGACCGGTTCCGCCGCGAGACCGGGCTGCCGCTCGCCTCCTACTTCGCGGGGCCGAAGATCCGCTGGCTGCTCGACAACGTCGAGGGCCTGCGCGAGCGGGCCGAGGCCGGGGACATCCTCTTCGGCACCATGGACACCTGGGTCATCTGGAACCTGACCGGCGGCGTCAACGGCGGCAGGCACGTCACCGACGTCACCAACGCCTCGCGCACCATGCTGATGAACCTGCACACGCTGGAGTGGGACGAGAAGATCGCCGAGTCCATGGAGGTGCCGCTCTCGGTCCTCCCGGAGATCCGCTCCTCCGCCGAGGTCTACGGCACCGCCGTCGGCGTGCTGGAGGGCGTGCCGGTCGCCTCGGCGCTGGGCGACCAGCAGGCGGCGCTGTTCGGCCAGACCTGCTTCGACGAGGGCGAGGCCAAGTCCACCTACGGCACCGGCACCTTCCTGCTGCTCAACACCGGTGAGCGGGTGGTCAACTCCTACCACGGCCTGCTCACCACGGTCGGCTACCGGATCGGCGACCAGCAGCCCGTCTACGCCCTGGAGGGCTCCATCGCCGTCACCGGTTCGCTGGTGCAGTGGCTGCGCGACCAGCTCGGCATCATCTCCACCGCGGCCGAGATCGAGACCCTCGCCTCCACCGTCGAGGACAACGGCGGCGCCTACATCGTCCCCGCCTTCTCCGGCCTGTTCGCCCCCTACTGGCGCTCCGACGCCCGCGGCGTGATCACCGGCCTGACCCGCTATGTGACGAAGGGTCACCTGGCCCGCGCCGTGCTGGAGGCCACCGCCTGGCAGACCCGCGAGGTCGTCGACGCGATGGAGAAGGACTCCGGCGTCACGCTCACCGCGCTCAAGGTGGACGGCGGCATGACCAGCAACAACCTCCTCATGCAGAACATCGCCGACGTGCTCGACGTCCCCGTCGAGCGCCCCTACGTGGCCGAGACCACCGCCCTGGGCGCCGCCTACGCGGCCGGCCTGGCGGTCGGCTTCTGGCCCGACCTCGACACGCTGCGCGCCAACTGGCACCGCGCCGCCGAGTGGACCCCGCGCATGGACGAGGCCACCCGCGACCGCGAGTACCGCAACTGGCTCAAGGCGGTCGAGCGCACCATGGGCTGGATCGACGAGGACGACAGGTCCTGAGCTGACCCGCCTTCAGCGAGCCTGCAGCGGGCGGGGGTTGCATCGAATCCCGTTGCATCGTCCCGTTGCCCCGATTCCCGGACCCCCGCCCGCCGCACTGATTCCCACTCTCTGACGAGGAACCAAGAGATGAACACCATCCCGACCCTGGGTGCCAACCACACGATGAGCCGCGCCCAGTCGCGCGAGCTGCTCAGCTCCGCCACCTACGACCTGCTGGTGATCGGCGGCGGCATCCTGGGCACGGCGGTGGCCTGGACCGCGGCCCAGTCCGGCCTGCGCGTCGCCATGGTGGACGGCGGCGACTTCGCCGGCGCCACCTCCAGCGCCTCGTCCAAGCTCGTCCACGGCGGCCTGCGCTACCTGCAGACCGGCGCGGTGAAGCTGGTCGCGGAGAACCACAAGGAGCGGCGGGCCCTGGCCACCGACGTCGCCCCGCACCTGGTGAACCCGCTCACCTTCTTCGTGCCGGTCTACAAGGGCGGCCCGCACTCCGCCCCGAAGCTGGGCGCGGGCGTCTTCCTGTACTCGGCGCTGTCCGCGTTCCGCGACGGCATGGGGCGCGTCTCCACGGCCGCGCACGCGGCGCAGCAGGTGCCCGCGCTGCGGACCGAGGGGCTGCGCTCGGTGGCCGTCTATGGCGACCATCAGATGAACGACTCGCGCGTGGCCGTGATGACCGTGCGCGCGGCGGTGGACTCGGGGGCGGTGGTGCTCAACCACGCCGAGGTGACCGGGCTCCGGTTCACCGGCGGCCGGGTGACCGGCGCGGAGGTCCGCGACCGGCTGGACGGGACCGAGTTCGGGGTGGACGCACGGCTGGTGCTCAACGCCACCGGCCCGTGGGTGGACCACCTGCGGAAGATGGAGGACTCGGGCGCCTCCCCGAGCATCCGGCTGTCGAAGGGCGCCCATGTGGTCGTCAAGCGGCGCTCGCCCTGGCGGGCGGCGCTGACCATCCCGATCGACAAGTACCGTGTCTCGTTCGCGATTCCGTGGGAGGACCACGTCCTGCTCGGCACGACGGACGAGGAGTACACCGGCGACCCGGCGGACGTGCGCCCGACGGAGGCGGACCTCGACCAGATCCTGGGCGAGGCCGGGCACGCCATCCGCGACGAGCACCTGGACCGCTCGCTGATCACCTACTCCTTCGCCGGCCTGCGGGTGCTGCCCGGCGGCCCCGGCGACACGGCCGCCGCGAAGCGGGAGACCGTGGTGACCGAGGGCCGCGGCGGCATGCTGTCGGTCGCGGGCGGCAAGTGGACGACGTACCGCCACATCGGACGGGTCGTCATGGAGAAGCTGGCCCACGTCCCGGGCGTCGGCCTGGCCGACGACATGGCGGAGATCCCCCGCACCGTGCCACTGCCGGGCGTCGCCAGCCCGAACGCCGTGGCCCACCGCCTGCTGGTTGACCGCGAGCCCGGAGCCCGGATGGACCCGCTGGTGGCCCGTCACCTGGCCACACACTACGGGACGCTGTCCTTCGAGATCGCCCAACTGATTGCGGAGAACCCGCAGTTGGGCAACCCCATCCACCCCGACGGCCCGGACATCTGGGCCCAGGTGGCCTACGCGGCCAAGCACGAGTGGGCCTACACGGCGGACGACGTCCTGCGCCGCAGGACGACGATGACGGTCCGCGGCCTGGACACCCCGGAGGTCCGCGCGGAGGTCGAGGCCTTCCTCAAGGGGTAGTTGCACCCTCCAGGGGCGCTGCGGGTACCCCGCCCGAAGGGTGGGGGAGGAACTGCGCGAGAAACCCACCACCCGGGGAGGTCCGTCCCGCAGATGGGGTCGGACCTCCGTGGGTGGTGGGTTTCTCGCGCAGTTCCTCGCACCCCAGGAGGCTGCGCCTCCGGCGGGGGTTGCAACTACAGGAGGAGGCCGAGGGGCAGGATGATGACGATGGCGGTCACCGAGATGACGGTCTCCATCATCGACCAGGACTTGACGGTCTGACCGACCGTCATCCCGAAGTACTCCTTCACCAGCCAGAAACCCGCGTCGTTGACGTGCGAGAAGAACAGCGACCCGGCGCCGACCGCCAGCACCAGCAGCGCGGCGTGGGTGGTGGACATGCCTGCCGCGAGGGGGCTGACGATGCCCGCGGCCGTGACCGTGGCGACCGTGGCCGAGCCCGTCGCGAGGCGGATCAGGACGGCGATCAGCCAGCCCAGCAGCAGTGCGGAGATGTGCAGCTTGGCCGCGCCCGAGCTGATGGCGTCGCCGACACCGACGTCCACGAGGGTCTGCTTGAAGCCGCCGCCCGCGCCCACGATGAAGACGATGCCCGCGATCGGGGCCAGCGCCGAACCGATGGTCGCCGAGATCCGGTCCTTCGTGAAGCCGGCCGCGCGGCCCAGCGTGAACATCGCGACGAGGACCGAGATCAGCAGGGCCAGCAGCGGCGAGCCGACGAAGTCGAAGATGCGCTGACCGGTGTTGGCCGGGTTGTCGACGACCACGTCGAACAGGGCCTTGACCAGCATCAGCACCACCGGCAGCAGGATCGTCGCGAGCACCGCGCCGAAGCGGGGCACGGGCTGGTCGACGTCACTGCGCTGCTCGGGCAGCGTGGCCTCCGGGACCGCCAGCGGGCCGACCCAGCGCTCGGCGACACGGGCGAACAGGGGGCCCGCGATGATCAGCGTGGGGACGGCGACCAGCAGGCCGAGCGCCAGCGTCGTGCCGAGGTCGGCGTGCAGGGCGTCGATGGCGACGAGCGGGCCGGGGTGCGGGGGGACCAGGCCGTGCAGGACGGACAGGCCGGCCAGGGCGGGGATGCCGACGCGCAGCAGCGGCAGGTTTCCGCGGCGGGCGACCAGCAGCACGATCGGGATCAGCAGCACGACGCCGATCTCGAAGAACAGCGGCAGGCCGAGCAGCGCGGCGATCAGGGCCATGGCCCAGGGCAGCTTCCGGCCCTGCGCCTTGGCCAGCACCGTGTCCGCGACGACGTTGGCGCCGCCGGAGTCCGCCAACAGCTTGCCGAGCATCGCACCGAGGCCGATGAGCAGGCCGACGCTGGTGACCGTGGCGCCGAAGCCGGTGGCGAAACTCGTGGTCAGCTTGTCGAACGGGACGCCTGCCACCGCGGCGAGCACGATCGAGCCGAGGGTCAGCGCGAGGAACGGGTGCACCCTCAGCTTGGTGATCAGTCCGACGATGGCGGCGATCCCGAGCAGGGCGGCGATCAGCAGCTGGGTGTTGCTGCCGCTGTGCGCCAGGGCAGGCGCGGAGCTGGTCGAACTGCCGGCTGCCAGCAGGAGGTTGGGGGTCATGCGAGGTCTCCGTTGACGGGTCGCAGAAGGGCCGCGGCCTTGGCCGCGAGGGTCTGGGGGTCGGCGTCGACGTCCAGCACGGCGCCGTTCTCGTCCGCCTGCAGCGGCTCGAGGATGGCGAGCTGGGAGTCGAGCATGTGGGTTTTCATGAAGTGGCCGCTGCGGTGCGCGAGCCGGTCCTCGACCAGCTCGCGCGAGCCGGTCAGGTGCAGGAAGAACGCGTCGGGGCAGTAGGCGCGGAGGGTGTCGCGGTAGCTGCGCTTGAGCGCGGAGCAGGTGACGACGGCTCCGTTCCCGGCGGTCGCCTGGGCGCCGAGCCAGGTCCCGATGGCCCGCAGCCACGGATCGCGGTCGGCGTCGTCGAGAGGGATCCCGGCGGCCATCTTGTCGATGTTGGCCTGCGGGTGGAAGTCGTCCGCCTCGCCGTAGGGCAGGCCCAGTTCGGCGGCGAGGGCCTGGGCGACGGTGGTCTTGCCCACGCCCGCGACTCCCATCACCACGATCGCCGGATTGGCGCTCGTGGACCGGTTCTCGACGTTGAGACCCATCTGTGTGGCTCCGTTCTTCAGTGACGCAGGCCCAACTATCAGCCAAACGTATGACTTATTCAAGGGGCTGTGACCTAAAAGTCATATCTAAGCGAGCCTATTCCTCTGAGCTGCGGGTACCCCCTCTAACCTGGACGGATGGACAACCACGGGCTGCCGGGGCAGCTGCTGAGCGACCTCGGACCGGCCATCGCGGGCGGCGAGATCCCTCCCGGCACCGTCCTCCGCGCCGAGGACCTGGAGTCCCGCTACGGCGTCTCGCGCACCGTGGTCCGCGAGGCGGTGCGGATGCTGGAGTCCATGCGGATGGTGGAGGCCCGGCGCCGGGTCGGCATCACCGTCCGGCCGAAGTCCGGCTGGGACGTCTTCAACCCGACGGTGATCCGCTGGCGCCTCGCAGGATCCGACCGGGCCGCGCAGCTCCGGTCGCTCGGCTCGCTCCGCGTCGCCGTCGAACCCGCCGCCGCGGCCCTGGCGGCCCGTCATGCCACTGACGAGCAGCGGCGGTTGACGAGTGTGCTGGCCGGCGAGATGACCGTCTCGGGGCGCGCCGGGGACCTGCAGACCTTCCTGCGCCACGACGCGGACTTCCATGCGGTGATCCTGGAGGCGAGCGGCAACGAGATGTTCGCGCACCTGCGCGAGACCGTGGAAGCCGTGCTGCGCGGGCGCACCGAGCACCAGTTGATGCCCCATCACCCCCGTGAGTACGCGGTGCAGTTGCACCGCGAGGTCGCCGAGGCGATCTGGGCGGGGGACGCCGACCGTGCCGAACAGGCCATGCGGGCCATCGTGGTGGGGGCTCTCGAAGAGCTCGCGGTCGATCTGGACTGACCCGGCCCGGAACCGGGGAGTCAGTTCTAGCGTGGAGAGCCACGGACCACGACGCAGGGGGAAGACGCAGGGGGAACTGTCATGTCTCATTCGATCGGTGAGCAGCCGGCGCCCGAGGACGCCGACGCCCTGCGCGCCTGGGCGGCGGACGAGCGGGCCCGCGCGGACAGCCTGGCCGACGCCCTGGAGCAGATCGCCGCCAACGGGCTGCCCGAGCCGGCCGAGTGCGTTCCCTGGGAGGAGATACGGGAGTTGGCGCTCCAGCGGCTCGACCTCGGCGCGGGTGGCGGCGACGGTCTGCGGGAGGGGCCGCGTGTCCCGTAGCAGGCGTCGCCGGACCCAGGTCCGGTTCACCGAGGGCGCCCGCAAGCAGGTCGACGCGTTCACCGACGCCACCGAGGTCCGGCGTCTGGACCGCGCCCTGGCGGCGCTGGCCAACAACCCCGACCTGGGCCGGCCCACCCGCTTCCCACTGATCCGTGACTACCGCGACGAGACGGAGGGTGTGCGCGTGATCTACTCGGTGACCCTGCTGCGCACGGCCATCGTCGTGGCGTATGTGGAGGCGTAGATGGCGCAGGTGACGCAGGAGTCCCGCAGGGCGCAGGTGCGCTTCGCGCTCTCGCTCGGGGTGACGGCCACGCTGCTGGTCTTCACGCTGTTCGGCGCCGCCGGGCACGCCCGGTACACGCCCGCCGCGCTCGGCTTCACCGGGCTGGGGGTGTTCGTCTCGACGTGGTTCCTGCTGGACGTCTGGATCACCGCCCGAGCGTCCCGCGAACGGGAACAGGGCTCGGGCGGCGTCACCCCGATGACCGGCGCGAGGCGCCGCTGACCGCCCCTGCCGGGGCGGCAGCAGCCGCGGGGCGGAAGCTCAGGACGGGCGGCGGAAGAGCCTGGTGGAGGTGACCGCGCCGTGGATGTCGGCCTCCTCCTCGTCGGGGCGGGGCAGGCCGGGGCGGAGGTGTTCCTCGACGGAGATGAACTTCTGGCCCATCCTCAGGTCCGCGTCGTTCCGCAGGCGGATGATCAGCGGGAACTCCGCCAGCGCCGTCGTGTCGAACAGCCCTGTCGTATAGAGGAGTTGGACGCCGAGGGCGTCCGCCACCGCCCGCTGCAGCTCCAGCAGGTAGGTGGCGTTGGCGCGGCCGATCGGGTTGTCCAGGAACAGCGTGCCGGCGTGCCGGAGCTTGGCCTGGCCCCGGTCGTTGGCGCGCAGCGCCGCCATCGTGCAGTACAGGGCGATCGCCGCGGTGAGCAGCTGGCCGCCGGAGAACACGTCGGACATCTGGCTGACCGACACCCGCTCCGCGCGCAGCACCGCGTCCGGCTTGAGGATCTCCACCGCGACACCCTTGGGCTCCAGCGCCGCGTGCACGCCGCGCAGCAGCAGCGACATGCCGTCGCGGCGGTTCCAGTCGACCTGGGCGGTCCCGGTGCGCCTGACCGCGGCCCGCGTCGCCTCGTCGATGACCTCGCCCAGGCGCTCCGTCAGGACCGCCTGGTCCGGCTCGTCGAAGCGGATGCGCAGGAACTCCTGGCCCGACCACTCTCCCAGCCCCTCCGGGAGCTGCGAAAGCCGCTGCGCGGCGCGCAGTGTGGCCAGGGAGGACTCGACCAGGCCGCGGAGCCGGTCGACGATGCTGTCGCGGTTGCGCTCCAGCTGGTCCAACTCGTCGCTCAGCACCCGCAGTCGAGGGGCGAAGGCTGCCGCCCACGCCGCCGCGTGCTCGTGCAGCACGGCGGCCGGCAGCTCGCGGATCTGCTGGCGGGCGGGGGTGCGCACGGCTTCGAAGCGGGTGGAGTTGGCGTGCCGGACCAGCGCGTCGCTCGCGTCCCGCACCGCCAGGTCGGCGGCCGAAAGCTCGGCGCTCGCGCCCCGCAGGGAGCGGCGCGCGTCGGCGGCGGCGTGCCGCGCCTCCGGGAGCGTGCCGGCATAGGCCGCGGCCTCCTCCGGCTGCTCCTCCGACTCCCGCAGGCCGTCCCGGAGTTGGGCGGCCGTCTCGTCGAACTCGGCGGCGGCGTGCTGGGTCGCGTCGAAAGCGCGGACCAGCTCCGCGTGCGCGGCCCGGGCGGCAGCCAGGGCCTCGGTGCGGGTGGCCAGTTCGGAGGCGGCGGTGCGCAGCAGCGCGAGCGCGTGCTCGGTGTCGCGCGGCACCAGCTCCTCGGGCAACTCGGTGTGCGCGTCGCCCTCGACCGGGGCGGACCGCTCGGCCTCGCCGCGCAGCCGGCCGAGGTGCTCACTGGCGGCGGCGGAGCGGGCCTCGATGGTCTGCACGAGATCCTCCGCACGGGCCGCCCCCGCCTGGCGGCCGGGCCCGTCGGCGCCGTCGGGGCTGTTCAGCAGCTCCTCGGCGCGGGTGCGGACCTTGTTGGTGAGCCGGTCGAGCTCGGCCCGCGCCGCCGACTCGTCGCTCTCCGCACGCGCCTGCTCGGCGCGCAGGTCGGCGCCGACGCCGACCTTCTCGTACAGCTGCGCGGCCACCCGGTGCGCCTCGCGCAGCGCGGGCAGCGAGGCGGGGGCCGCGTCGCCGGCGGCCAGGTCCTCCGGCAGGTCGCTGCTGGGGAGTTCGGCGCGCTCGGCGCGGAGCGCGCGCACCGTGCGGCGGGCGTCGTCGGCCGCGCGCTGCGCGGCCCGGCGGTCCTCCTCGGCGTTGCGGGCGCGCTCGGTGCACAGCTCCTGGCGGTGCTCGGCCTCGGCCGCCTCGTCGGCCAGGGCCCGGACGCGGGCGGTCCAGGCGGCGCGTTCGCGCAGCCGGTGGGCCAGGCCTGACAGGGCGTCAGCCCGACGGCGGGCGCGCTGGGCGGCCTCCAGCCGGTCCTCGCGGACGCGGGCGGCCTCGGCGCGCTCCTGCTCCGCCTCCGTGTGCTCGGCGCGGGCGGCGGTGCGCTCGGCGAGCGCGGCCTCGAGCGCGGTGCGGGCCGCCTCGACGTCGGCGGCCAGCTCGGCCAGCCTGCCCGCCGGGCAGGCGGCGCGGAAGGCCGTGAGCCGACCGCTGAGCAGGCGGTCCGCGCCCAGGCGGGCGGCGAGTTCGCGGATCTGCTCGTCCCGGGCGGCGGCGCGGTCGCGCAGCTGGCGGCGCTCGTCGTCGGCGGCGGACTCGTCGTGCATGGCCGGGTTCGGCGGAACCAGGAAGACGCCGCTGTGGTCCGGCTCGGCGGTGATCGGCGCGAGCAGGGTGGCCGCGGTGCCGACGGCGACGGCCGACCGGGGCAGCAGCGACGCCGCGGCCAGGATCTCCCGGGCCCGGCCGAGTCCGTCCGGATCGGTGACGATGACGCCGTCGACCAGTTGCGGACGGGCCGTCAGAATCCGCTCGTGGTCCACCGGATCGACCGACTGGGCCAGGTAGCGCCAGCCGGGCAGCGCCGGGACGCCGTGCTCGCCCAGGTACTCGACCGTGGCCAGCACGTCCGGGCCGGGCGGCAGCAGGCCGCCGTCCCCGAGGGCGGCGAGGATGCGCGCGTCGTCGGCGGCCGCGGTGCGCAGGTCGAACAGGGTGCGCTCGGCGGTGGTCACGGCGTCGTCGAGGCGGGCGCTCAGGTCGTCGGCGGCGGCGTCCAGTTGTTCCGGTGTCAGGGCGTCCGGCTCGACGCCGAGGAGCCCGGTGATCCGCGCGTCGGCGGCGATCTGGGCCAGCGCGTGGCGCACGGCGGC
>NZ_JBHSQJ010000180.1:0-7552 GCF_042658505.1 Streptacidiphilus monticola
CCCGGACTGTCAACAACGCTCGTGGTCAATACAGCTAGCCCAGCCGGACCGGGTTCACCACGTCCGCGATCATGACCAGCACGGTGAAGCAGAGGAACACGCCCGCGACCACGTAGGCGACCGGCATCAGCTTGGCCACGTCGAAGGGACCGGGATCCGGACGCCTCGTCAACTTCGCGACGCTGCGCCGCAGCCACTCCCACAGCGCGCCCGCGATGTGGCCGCCGTCCAGGGGCAGCAGCGGCAGCATGTTGAGCAGGAAGAGGGACAGGTTCAGCCCGGCCAGCAGGCTCAGCATGGTCGCGATCCGGGCGCTCGCCGGGGCGTGCATGGCGAAGACGTCACCGCCGACCCGGGCCACGCCGACCACGCCCACCGGGGAGTCCGCCGACCGCTTCTGCCCCTCGAAGGCCGCGCCCCACAGTGCCGGGATCTTCGACGGCAGGGCGACGATCGACTTGAAGCCGTTGACCGTCATGTCGCCCATGCGGTTGAAGCTGGCCGTGAGGCCGAGGGTCCTGATCTCGCTGACCGGCGTGATGCCGAGGAAGCCTGCCGAGACCGTCTGGTCGGTGGGGTCGCCGTTGGAGTCCAGCTTGGCGACCTTGTTCTCGACGATCTTCACAGGCGGCAGCGTGACGTCCTGGCCACCGCGGCGCACCACGATGGTGACCGTCTTCTTCGCCGAGTCCCGGATGTCCGACTGCAGTTGGGCGTAGGAGCTGATCGGGTCGCCGTTGAAGGAGACCACGGTGTCACCGGGCCTGACGCCCGCCTGGGCGGCCGGGGTGACCTGGCTCTTCGCCGTGCAGGCGCCCGTCCTGTCCTCGGTCGAACCCACCGGGGCGACGCACTTGGCGACCGTGCTGATCGTCGGCGTCGCGGTCGAGATGCCGAAGCCCATCAGCACGACCAGGAACAGCGCCACGGCCAGGATCAGGTTCATGAACGGGCCGAAGAACATGATGATGATCCGCTGCCACGGCCTGCGCGTGTAGAACAGCCGGGTCTCGTCCCCGGGCTTGACCTCTTCGAAGGACTGCTCCCGGGCGTCCTCGATCATGCTGCGCCAGGGCGAGGTGCTGCGGGCGGCGATCCTCCCGTCCGGCCCGGGAGGGAACATGCCGATCATGCGGATGTAGCCGCCGAGCGGGACGGCCTTGACGCCGTACTCGGTCTCGCCCTTCTTCCGGGACCAGATCGTCGGCCCGAAGCCCACCATGTACTGGGGCACCCGGATGCCGAAGACCTTGGCCCAGGTCAGGTGCCCCAGCTCGTGCCAGGCGATGGAGAAGAGCAGGCCCAGCACGAACACGACGATGCCGAGGACCGTCATCAGGGTCGTCATTCCGCGCTGTTCCTCTCGGTGCTTTTTCCGCAGGTGGTGCTGTGCTGCCGGGTTGCTGCCGGCTTGCTGCCGGGTACTGTCCTACCCCGCCGCGATGGCCCGCGCCCGCGCGCGGGCCCAGGTCTCGGCGGCAAGGACGTCCTCCAGCGTCAACGAGGTTGCGCCGGACGGAGTGCCGTGCTCGGCCACGACCTTGGCCACCGTATCCACAATGCCTGAGAACGGGAGGCGACCCTGCAGGAACGCGTCCACGCACTCCTCGTTGGCGGCGTTGAAGACGGCGGGGGCGGTGCCGCCGAGCGTGCCGACCTCGCGGGCCAGGTCGACGGCGGGGAAGGCGTCGTTGTCGAGCGGGAAGAACTCCCAGGTCGCCGCCTTGGTCCAGTCGCAGGCAGGAGCCGCGTCCGGCACCCGGTCGGGCCAGCCGAGGCCGAGCGAGATCGGCATCCGCATGTCGGGCGGCGAGGCCTGGGCCATCGTGGAGCCGTCCGTGAACTCGACCATGGAGTGCACGACCGACTGCGGGTGGACCACCACCTCGATGCGGTCGAAGGGGATGTCGTAGAGCAGGTGGGCCTCGATGACCTCGAGACCCTTGTTGACCAGGGTGGCCGAGTTGATGGTGATCACCGGGCCCATGTCCCAGTTCGGGTGGGCGAGCGCCTGATCCGGCGTCACGTTCGCCAGCTCCTCGCGCCGCTTCCCCCGGAACGGCCCGCCGCTGGCGGTGACGACCAGCTTGCGCACCTCCGCCCGGGTGCCCGACATCAGCGCTTGGAACAGCGCGGTGTGCTCGGAGTCGACCGGCACGATCTGCCCCGGCCGCGCCAGCGCCTTGACCAGCGGGCCGCCGACGATCAGCGACTCCTTGTTGGCGAGGACCAGGACCCGCCCGGCCCGCAGCGCCGCGAGGGTCGGGGCGAGCCCGATCGACCCGGTGATGCCGTTGAGGACGGAGTGGCACTCCATCCCCGCGACCTGGGTGGCGGCGTCCGGCCCGGCGATGATCTCCGGCACCGGCCCGCCGAGGGCCGCGAGGGCGGCCCGGAGCGGGTCGACCGCGTCGGGCCGCGCGACGGCCACGACGGCGACGCCGAGCTGGTGCGCCTGCTGCGCGAGCAGCTCGACGCGCCCGCCGGCGGCGCTCAGGCCCACCACCTTGAAGCGGCCGGGGTTCCGCAGTACGACGTCGATCGCCTGCGTCCCGATCGACCCGGTGGACCCGAGGATCACCAACTCCCTCGGCCCGTCCGGGTCCTTGACGACGGGTTCGAATCGCGCGTGCGGGTCCGCAAGGATGACGTCCATGCCGCACATTGTGGCAGGCGGGAACCCCCTCAGGGGCGGGGGAACTGCGCGAGCTGCCCACCACTCGCGGAGGTTCTGCCCCGTGTGCGGGACGGACCTCCCTGAGTGGTGTGTTGCTCGCGCAGTTCCCCGTGCCCCTGGCGGGACTACTGACCGTTGGGATGGTCCTTGAACCAGGTGAGGAACTTGTCGGTCGGGCTGCCGAGCCCCGTCGTCGCGTCGTAGCCCTGGGCCGTCTTGAGCGACGTGTCCTCGTCCAGGTCCACCAGCAGCGGGTTCCCGTTGCTGTCCCCCGCCACGACGCTGGGGGCGTGGCCGCCCAGCGCCGCGGGCTCGTGGACGGCGTCGTGGAAGACGTCCGACCCGTGCAGGGAGTACAGCACCGGGTTGGCCAGCCCCAGCGGGGAGCCGGAGGCCTCCTGCGCCAGGGCCTCCATCGCGGAGAACAGCGGGCAGGCGAGGCTGGTGCCGCCGGTGGTCTCCAGCGACCACTTCCCGCCCGTCTGGGTGAAGTTCACTCCGCCGTCCGCCGCGCTGACCGCGTGGGCCGTGCCGACGGTCTGGCCGACCTGAAAGCCCGTCAGCGGGTTGGCCAGCATGGCCACATCGGGCTGCTCGCGCGTCGCCGATCCGGTCGCCACCGTGGCCAGCGCGTCCGGGACGACGCCCTTCTGGTAGCCGGGCTGGTTGAAGACGTGGCTGTTGCCGCCGCCACCGCCGTCGTGGAACTTGGCGCCGGCGGTGTCCCAGCCGCCGCCGCTCTGGGGGTAGAGCACATTGCCCCAGCCGGTCTCCCACTGGTACTCGCCGCCCGCGCCGATGCCCAGCGTGGTGCCGCCGACCGCGGTCACCCACGGGTCGCCGGAGGGGTAGGACGAGAACGGGGACGGCTCGGCGTTGCTGTCCGTCTGGGTGTAGTCGCCGTCGTCGCCGGTCGAGAAGTTGAAGCTGATGCCCTCGGCCGCAGCGCGCTGGAACAGCTGGAGACCGGCCTGGTAGTTGGCCTGGTCGCCGGAACCCTCGGGGCTGCCCCAGGAGTTGGAGACGATGTCGGCGCTGCGCTCGGAGATGATCTTCTCGAAGACGTTGAAGAACTCGTCCGTGCTCGGGCTCTTGGCCGCGTAGTAGACGATCTTCGCGTCGGGGGCGATGGCGTGCACCGCCTCGACGTCCAGGGTCTCCTCGCCCCACCAGCCCTGGGCCAGCTGGGCCGTGGACTGCGGATCGTAGGACGCGGGCAGGACCTGCTTGAACTGGCCGGGCTGCAGCTCCGGCAGGCCCATCTGGCGCGACCAGCGGTTGACGTCCTGCTCGATGGTCGGCGACGCGAAGGCGTCGACGATGGCGATGGTGACGCCCTTGCCGGTCAGTCCGCTGCCGGAGGCGCCGTAGGCGCTGCGCAGCTGGGCGGCGGTGTAGCCGCAGAGGAACTGCGCCGGCTGCCCGCCGGACGGACCGGCCGGATAGGCCGCCTTGCGCTGGCCGAAGTACTTGCTGCAGTTCGGGTCGTCCGCCGTCTTGAACACGTGCGGCGCGTCGATGGGGCTGGAGGTGACCAGACCGGTGACGGAGGCGACGTAGTCGCCGATGTTCGACGGGTACTGCGGCTGGGAGGTGGTGGAGAGGTACACCTTCCCGTTGTGCTTGAAGCGGTCGATCTTGATCTTCAGCGTCTCCTCGACCTTCGCCACGGTCGTCGAGACGGTCATCGACTGCTCGTCCTTGTTGAGCACCTTCATCCCGGCGCTCTGGACCCACTGGGAGACGACGGTGGCCGCGTCCGCATGGGCGGCGAACGTGGATCCGGTCTGATCCGGCGTCAGGAACTTGTGGTAGTTCGGGTTTCCGGGCGTGGCCGCCTGCAGCGCGTAGGACGCCAGGTCCTGCGGCTTTGCCTGGGCGAACCAGACCGTGCCGGTGACCACCGTCTTCGGGTCGGCGTGGCCCAGGTCGTTCTTGGCGGTGGCCCAGCTCGGCGGGGCCCACGAGGTCCCGCCGGAGGAGGAGGCGCCGCCGAAGCCCATGCTCCCGGCGTCGACGCTGCCGCCGCCCGCCTCGTTCTTCTTGTGGTTGTTCAGGCCGATGACCACACCGCCGACCACCAGCAGGCCGAGCACGCTGAGCACCGCCACCCACATGCCCCGCTTGGACCGGCGCGGCCCGCCCGGGCCACTCGGCCCGCCCGGACCGGTGGGACCGCCGAACGGCCCGCCGGGACCACCCGGACCGCCGCCCCCGTACGGCGGCTGCTGCGGCGGACGCGGCGGCTGCGGCGGAGACCCGTACGGGCTGTTCGGCCGGGGCGGCTGCGGAGCGCCGTACGGACCGGGCTGTCCGCCGTAGGGGTTACCGGGTCGCGGAGGCTGCGGCGGGCCGTAGGGGTTGGGCGGCGGAGCGCCGTACGGGTTCTGCTGAGGCGGCGGGTACCCCCCGGGCCTCGGCTGCTGGGGCGGCGGATAGCCGCCCTGCGGTGGCTGGTTCTGCCCGTACGGCGGGTAGCTCACGCTGGGACCTGTCTCGTCGGTGGTGTCGCCGGGAGCGCGGTTGTCTGTACTTCCTCGGTGCCGGCGCGCGGGCCCCCGGTACTTCGTCCCCGCACGCCAGCCCGCATCGTACCGACTGCCGCCGACGTACCCGACAAGCCGTCAAGTCGCCTGCGTCACCCCAGAGGTCGGCGCACGTCCTCCCGCTGCGACGGCCCCGGGGCCGCTTCGGCGATCCACGGGCCCCCGCCCGACGGGTCCAACACCCCCTCCTCCAGCCAGAGATAGCGCCCGTCGAGCACCCGCCGGGACGCCTTGCGGTCGAGCGAGTCCGTGTTGCGCCAGAGCCGGTCGAACAACTCCTCGACGCGGACCCGGGCCTGACGGCAGAACAGGTCCGCCAGCTCGTAGGCGGCGTCTCCGTTCTCCCCACGGCTGCGCAGCAGTTCGGCGCGGACGCAGGCGGCGCTCATCGCGAACAGCTCGGCGCCGATGTCGACGATCCGGCCGAGGAAGCCCTGCTTGGTCTCCATCCGGCCCTGCCAGCGCGACATGCCGTAGAAGGTGGACCGGGCCAGTCGCCGGGCGCCGCGCTCGACGTACCGCAGGTGCGTCGCCAGCGGCCCGAACTCCCGGTACGAGTTCGGCAGTTGGCCGGGCCCGGCGGCCAGCTTGGGCAGCCACCCGGCGTAGAACGCCCCGGCGCGGGCCGCGGCGCGGCCCTTGGTGCGCAGGTCCGCCTCCGGCTCGATCAGCTCCCCGGCAACCTTGAGGTGGGCGTCCACGGCCTCCCGGGCGATCAGCAGGTGCATGATCTCGGTGGAGCCCTCGAAGATCCGGTTGATCCGCATGTCGCGCAGTACCTGCTCCGCCGGCACGGCCCGCTCCCCGCGGGCCGCGAGCGAGTCCGCCGTCTCGAAGCCGCGGCCGCCGCGGATCTGCACCAGGGCGTCCGCCATCAGCCAACCCTGCTCGGAGCCGTACAACTTGGCGAGCGCGGCCTCGATCCGGATGTCGTTGCGCTGCTCGTCGGCCATCTGGCCGGAGAGCTCCAGCACGGCTTCGAGGGCGAAGGTCGTCGCCGCGATGAAGGACACCTTCTCGGCGACCGCCTCGTGCTGGGCCACCGGCCGGCCCCACTGCTCGCGGACCCCGCCCCACTCGCGGGCGATCTTCAGGCACCACTTGCCCGCGCCGACGCACATGGCGGGCAGGGAGAGACGCCCGGTGTTCAGCGTGGTGAGCGCGATGCGCAGCCCCTCGCCCTCCCGCCCGATCCGGTTCGCGGCCGGTACGTGGACCTGGTGGAACCGGGTCACCCCGTTCTCGATGCCGCGCAGCCCCATGAAGGCGTTGCGGTTCTCCACCGTGATGCCGGGCGAGTCGGCCTCGACCACGAAAGCGGTGATGCCGCGGTCCGGGACCCGGGCCATGACGACCAGCAGGTCCGCGACGACGCCGTTGGTCGTCCACAGCTTCACGCCGTCCAGGACGTACGCGCTGCCGTCCTCGGTCGGCGTCGCCGTGGTGGCCAGCCGGGCCGGGTCGCTGCCGACGTCCGGCTCGGTCAGCAGGAACGCGCTGACGGCGCTGCGCGCGCAGCGCGGCAGGAAGGCGTCCTTCTGCTCCTTGGTCCCGAACAGCTTGAGCGGCTGCGGAACGCCGATGGACTGGTGGGCGGAGACGAGGGCACCCACGGCGGGGCTGACGCTGGAGATGAGGGTGAGCGCCCGGTTGTAGTGGACCTGGGTGAGGCCGAGGCCCCCGTACTCCTTGTCGATCTTCATCCCGAGGACGCCGAGGGCCTGCAGGCCCTTGACCGTCTCGTCGGGGATGCGGGCCTCGCGTTCGATCGACGCTCCGTCAATCTCCGTCTCGCAGAAGGCGCGCAGGCGCGCGAGGAACTCCTGCCCCTCCTGCTCCGCGTCAGGGTCGGGCACGGGGTGCGGGTGGATCAGATCCAGGCGGAACCGGCCCAGGAACAGCTCCTTGGCGAAGCTGGGCTTCCGCCAGTCCTGCTCGCGCGCCTCCTCGGCGACACGGCGGGCTTCCTTCTCGGTGACCTTCGGCATCGGGCATCACCTCTCCGTTCCGGAAAGTACGCCCGCCCGAGGGAGTCGAAAACACTTCGCGCAGACAACAACCCGAACAGGCGGCGCGGCGATCGCCCAACCGCGGGTGGCGGGCGGCTCCGCCGCGCACCGGGGGCAGGCCCCCGGCAGCACAAGCCTGGCTCCACGGCACCCGCGCCAGCCGCGAGGCACATCCCCGGGTGCGGGCCGCCCCGCACCCCCGGCGGACACCGGAGCATCCGGTGGAGGCAACGCCGACGCGCCGGCGCCAGGCGCCCGGCAACGCAAGGACGGCTCCACCGCACCGGCGCCAGCCGCCCGGCGACAGGGGCGAAGCTGCC
>NZ_JBHSQJ010000181.1:0-6796 GCF_042658505.1 Streptacidiphilus monticola
GCTGCCGCGGCGGGCCGCGGCGCGGCCGGGGCCGGCTTGGGCGCGGCAGGACGCCCGGGGGCACCGGGGAGTGCGCCGGGCTTGGGGCCGGCCGCAGCCGGCTTGGGGGACGCCGACTTCGCCGGCGCAGTCTTTGCGGCAGCACTGCCGCCGCCGAACGCATCACGCAACCTGCGCTCGACAGGCGCCTCGATCGTCGAGGACGCCGAACGGACGAACTCACCGAGCTCCTGGAGCTTGGCCATCACGGCCTTGCTCTCGACGCCCAAATCCTTGGCGAGTTCGTATACCCGGACCTTAGCCACTTCGCTCCTTCTCGGTCCGGGTGTTCCGCCGGACCGTCGCTATTCCACGCTCGTACTCATCGCGTACTCATCGAGTGCTCATCGCAATCTCGACCTACTTTCGAACTCGCGAGGTACCTGTTGACGGACTGACTTGCTGGTGCTGCACTGCTGCCTGCTCCTCGACGAACCGCTGCAGCCGGGCGGTGTCGAGCGGCCCCGGCAGGCGCAGGGCCCGCGGGAACGCGCGGCGGCGAACCGCCAGAGCGAGGCAGTCCGAAGCGGGGTGCACATAGGCGCCCCGCCCGGGGAGCGTGCCGCGGGGATCGGGGACGACTTCCTCCCCGACACCCACCACACGCAGGAGATCGTGTTTGGCCGCTCGCTTCCGGCAACCCACGCAGGTGCGTTCCGGGCATGCGACGGTACGCGTCCGGCCAGACACGTCCAAGTCTACCCCTCGAATGGTCTTCGCTCCGACCCGGTTACGGTCGCGAGCGGCCCCCACGACGGGCTCAACCCGTCGCGGGGGCGCGGTATTCCGGCGCGCTTCCGATACGAAGCGCCTTGATCGCGGATCTGCCGGGGCTCTCCGCCCGGCTACTCCGCCGGGGTCTCGGTGTCCGGGCGGATGTCGATCCGCCAGCCGGTGAGCCGGGCGGCGAGACGGGCGTTCTGGCCCTCCTTGCCGATCGCCAGCGACAGCTGGTAGTCCGGCACGGTCACCCG
This sequence comes from Streptacidiphilus monticola, assembly GCF_042658505.1. Classification (NCBI taxonomy): domain Bacteria; kingdom Bacillati; phylum Actinomycetota; class Actinomycetes; order Kitasatosporales; family Streptomycetaceae; genus Streptacidiphilus; species Streptacidiphilus monticola. The sequence continues at coordinate 1,014 of NZ_JBHSQJ010000181.1, forward strand.
TGCGGAGCGGGAGTCGTAGTCCACGATCTCCACCTTCGTCACCCGCGCGGGGGACAGGGCGTTGGCGACCATCTCGGCCGGGTCCTCGGACCAGTCCACGATGTCGATCTTCTCGCCCATCAGCTCGGCCATGACGTTGCGCACCCGGCCGCCCATGGGGCCGATGCAGGCGCCCTTGGCGTTCAGGCCCGGCTTGGACGTCCAGACCGCGATCTTGGTGCGGTGGCCGGCCTCGCGGGCGATGGCGGCGATCTCCACCGAGCCGTCCGCGATCTCCGGGACCTCCAGCGCGAACAGCTTGCGGACCAGGTTGGGGTGGGTCCGCGAGAGCGTCACCGACGGGCCGCGGACGCCCTTGCGGACGGCCACGACGTAGCACTTGAGCCGCAGGCCGTGCTTGTACTCCTCAGTGGGCACCTGCTCCTGGACCGGCAGGATCGCCTCCAGCTTGCCGATGTCCACGAGGACGTTCTTGGGGTCCTTGCCCTGCTGGACCACACCGGTGACGATGTCGCCCTCGTGCCCGGCGTACTCGCCGAAGGTCTGCTCGTCCTCGGCGTCGCGCAGGCGCTGCAGGATCACCTGCTTGGCCGTGCTCGCCGCGATCCGGCCGAAGCCGGAGGGGGTGTCGTCGAACTCGCGGGGCTCCGCGCCCTCGGCGACCTCGTCCGGGTCCTCGGTGGCCCACACCGTGACGTGGCCGGTCTCGCGGTTCAGCTCGACCCGGGCCCGGTTCCGGGAACCCTCAGTGCGGTGGTACGCAATGAGGAGGGCGGACTCGATCGCCTGGACCAACAGGTCGAACTTGATCTCGCGCTCCTGCACCAGCCGACGCAGGGCACTCATGTCGATGTCCATGGCTACGCCTCCTCTTCTTCACTTGTAACCGTCTCCTCGACGGCCTCGTCCAGTTCTTCGGCAGCCTTGCGGTTGAACTCGACCTGCACCCGGGCCTTGCCGAGTTCCGGGTAGGCGTACCGCTGCTCCTTGGCCTTGCCGCGCCCCTTGACCGGGGGGATCTCGAGCAGCACGCCGTCCTCGTCGGCCTCCAGCACCCGGCCGGTGACCTCGCCGCCGGCGGTCAGCGCCGCCTTGACCAGGCGGCCGGTGGCCCGGCGCCAGTGGCGCGGCAGGGTGAGCGGCCGGTCGACGCCGGGGGAACCCACCTCGAGGCGGTACTCGCCCTCGCCCATCAGGTCCGAGGCGTCGAGCGCCTCGCCGAACCCGCGGGACAGCTCCGCGACGGCGTCCAGGTCGACCCCGCCGTCGGCGTCCACGACCAGCTCGAGCACGCGGCGACCGCCGACCTTGCCCAGCTTGACGTCCTCGAGATCCACGCCCGCCTTCGCGGCGAGCGGCTCCAGCAACTCGCGCAGCCGGTCGTTCAGGGTGGTACTCATCCGGGTGACTCCTCGGCCGCGTGTGCTGTTGTCGAGTGGTCCGAAGACCGCCAATGAACGGGGACAGCTTATCGGTTCCCGGGGACGAATCCGGCTCACGCTGCCGTGGGCCGCCCCGGAAGCGGTACCGTCCGTGCTCGTGACCGCCCTCCCCCGACGCCGCGTCCTCGCCCTGCTGGCCGCCGTGCCACCGCTGCTCACGGCCTGCGGCCCGGACTCGCCCGCCCCCGCGGGCTCGGCCGCTCCGACGCCGGTGGACCCGGACACCCGGGCGCGTACCACGGCCACCGGCGCGCTGCGCCCGCTGGTCGCGGCGTACGCCGTCCTGACGCCCCCTCAGCCGGCAGCGACCGCAACGGCGCTGACGCAGCTTCAGGCGCTGACCGGTCGACAGACCACGACGCCGGGTGCCACCGCCTCCGCGAGCGCGACGGCGACAGCCCGCGCCACCGCGACCGCCACCCCGGCCGCCGTCGCACAGCAGGAGCTGGCGCTGGCCCGGCTGGTCACGGCGCAGGTCCCGCGCACCTCCCCCTCGCTGGCCCGGCTGCTCGCCTCCGTCGCCGCGGGCGCCACCCTGCGGGCGGTCACCCTCGGTGCCAGGGTGCCCCTCGACGACCGGCCGATCGCCGCCGGCAGTGCGGGCCCGGCGCCGAGCCCGGCGGAGCTGGAGGCACTGCAGGGCGCGCTCGCCGCGGAGCACGCCGCCGTCTACGGGTACGGCGTGCTCGGCGCCCAGCTCGGCGGCAAGGCGCGGGCGCGGGCCCAGAGCTGCTACGCCCTGCACCGCGAACTCCGCGACGCCCTCAGCGCACGCATCTCCGCCGCAGGCGGCCGGCCCGTCGCCGCGGCAGCGGGCTACCGCCTGCCCTTCGCCGTCGCTGACGCCGCGTCAGCCCAGCGGCTCGCCGCCACCCTGGAGGACCGGCTCGCGGCCGTCTGGGCCAACGGCGTCCGTGCCGCCACCGGCGCCCGGCGCGGCGAGGCCGCGGGGCACCTGCTGCGGGCCGCGCTGCGGGCGCAGGCCTGGGGCGCGGCCCTCAGCGCCTTCCCGGGGCTGCCCGAGCGGGCCGCGTCCGCGCCGCGCTGACCATGCACGACAATGGAGCCGCACGCGGCCGACGGGGGGCGCAGGACGAAAGGCGAGCATGTCCGCAGCTGAACCGCAGTTCCACATCCCCGCCAAGCTGGCCGACACCGTCGGCCGCTGGGAGGGGGAGACCGGCCGGGCCTGGCTGGAGCGCCTCCCCGCGCTCGTCGCCCGGTACCTGGACCACTGGGGCCTGAGCCAGGAGCGGGTGGTCGAGCCGGGCGGGCAGATCAGCCTCGTGCTGTACGTCCGTCAACCCGACGGCGCTCCGGCCGCGTTGAAGGCGGGGCTGCCGCACGTCGAGACCGAGCAGGAACCCGCGGCGCTGGCCCACTGGAACGGACGCGGCGCCGTCGCACTGCTCGACGCCGCACCGGAGGACTCGGTCCTGCTGCTGGAGCGGCTCAACGGCGAGGTGCCGCTGCGCTCGCTCCCCGAGGACAAGGCGATGCTGGAGGCGCTCGGCACCCTGCAGCGGCTCTGGGTGGAGCCGCCGACGGGGCATCAGTTCACCCTGGTGCGCGACCGCGTGGCCGACCTCGTCACCACCCTGCGCACGCGCCGGGACCTCGCCGCCGGAGCCGACGCCGTCCCGCTGCTCGACGAGGCCCTGGACCTGGCCGACGGGCTGCTCGCCGACGAGCCCGAACTCCTGCTGCTGCACGGCGACTTCCACCACGGCAACGTGCTGGCCGCCGAGCGCCAGCCGTGGCTCGCCATCGACCCCAAGCCCCTCGTCGGCGAGCGCGCCTACGACCTGGCCTGGCTGGCCCAGGACCGGCTGGAGACCCTGGCCGGATCCCCCGGCCCGGCCGCCGCCGCCCGCCGCCGGCTGAACCGGCTGGCGGACCTGGTCGAGGTGGACCGGGACCGGCTGCGCGGCTGGACGCTGTTCCGCACGGTCGAGGCCGGGCTGTGGAGCCTGTCCGTCGGCGACCGGGACGCGGCCGAGCTCTTCCTCGAATTCGCCGGGCAGCTCTGAGACAGGACGAACGGGAACCGGAAGGAGGGACACCGTGGCCGTACCACCGCGCCGGAAGGCGCTCACCGACCGCCAGTTGGACAAGCTGGCCGGGTACCACCCCTACTGGCTGCTGCCCTGGGTGCTGGTCACCCTGTTCCCGCTCTACGACGTGCTGCACGGGCACAATCCGCGGCCGATGGTGGAGATCGCGGCGCTGTCGCTGTTCGCCGCGCTCTACTGCGCCGTCGTGGTCACCGCGTTCTGGCCCCGGTTGCGGCACGTGCGGCTGCCGGTCGTGTTCGCGGTGCTGATGGTGCCGGTGACCGGCGGCGTGGCCGGGTCGCTGGCGCACGGGCTGCTGCTCTACCCGCTGCTGGCGGTCTCCGTGGCGGTGGTGGTGCCCGAGCGGTGGTCCTGGGGAGCGGTGCTGGGCGTGCCGGGGCTGGCCGCGCTGACGGCCCTGATGAAGGGTCAGTTCTCCGCCATGCTCTGGTCCGCGCTGCTCGCCTTCCTCGCAGGGGGGCTGGTGCTGACCCGGATCCGCCTGGCCGCCACCGCCGAGGAACTGCGTGCGGTCAGGCGCCGCGAGGCGGCGGAGCGGGCAGCGGCAGCGGCGCGCCCATGACCGCGTAGCGCAGCGCGGTGTTGGGGAAGGCCACCCGTCGCGCCAGGTCGCGGTACCCGAGCGAGCGGTACAGGTGGCGCGCGGGGGTCTCGCTGTCGATGGCGGACAGGATGCTGCGCGGCAGCGGGCTGGTCCCGGTCAGCGTGGTGATCAGCTCCCGCCCGAGGCCGACGCCCTGGTACCGGGGGTGGACGTGCAGCTCGGTGACGGAGAAGGAGCGGTCGAGCCAGTGAGCCTCGCCGTTGGCGTCGAGATAGGGCTCGATGACGGTGGACCACCAGTGCGCACGGTCGTTGGGCATGCCGTAGGCGAAGCCGACGAGCGTGCCGTCCCCGAGGAGCGCGCCGAAGGCGCGGGCCCCCGGGAGGGTGGCATGGCGTCGGACGATCTGGAGGCGCACGGCGACTTCCTCGGGCCCGAGCCCGAAGGCCACGGCCTGCACCTCCAGCGCCTCGGGCGCCCGCGCCTCGAGGTCGATCTCCGCCACCGTCACATCATCCACACCCGGACGGTATCGCGTGCCCCGCAGGGGCGCGAGGATCCCCCGCCTTCGGGCGGGGGGTGCCCCCACCTCGAGCGGGCCAGCACCCACGGTGGGCCGTCCCGCAGAGGGAGCCGGACCTCCCCGGGTGGTGGGATCGTCGGTGGGGGCACCTCCCGCCGTGGGGACACCCCCGGCCGAAGGCCGGGGGTGGTAGGGGATCCTCGCGCCCCAAGGGGGTCAGAAGAGGACGCTCATGAAGGCGCCGATCTCGGCGAAGCCGACCCTGCGGTAGGCGGCGCGGGCCACCGTGTTGAAGTCGTTGACGTACAGCGACGCCACCGGCGAGAACTCCCGCAGCGCGACGTCCAGCACCGCGGCCATGCCGCGGACCGCGTGTCCGCGGCCGCGGAACTGGGGGTCCACCCAGACGCCCTGGATCTGGCAGGCCTGGTCCGTCGCCGCGCCGATCTCCGCCTTGAAGACCACGCGGTCGCCCTCGAACCGCGCGAACGCCCGCCCCCCGGTTACCAGTTCGGCCACGCGGGCCCGGTACAGCAGACCGCCGTCGCCCGCCAGGGGCGAGACGCCGACCTCCTCGGTGAACATGGCGACACAGGCCGGGAGCAGCAGGTCCATCTCGTCCCGGCGCACCCGCCGGACCAGCGGGTCCGGTGCGACCTCGCGGGCGGGTTCCGTCGTGGCCATCAGCGGCTGGCAGTCCCGGACTTCACGGGCCGGGCCCCAGTGCGGTTCGAGCAGTCGCCACAGCAGCGCCGTGGACCCGACCGGGCCGACGATCGAGGAGCAGCGGCGGCCCTGGCGCCGCGCCCGGTCGGCGAAGGCGTGGACGGCCTCGGGACCGGCGCTCAGTGGGACGAGGTTGGCCCCGGCGTAGCACATGGCCTCGAGTCGGCCGTCCTCGAACCAGCCCCACATCTCACCGCCGAGCCGCCACGGGTCCAGGCCGGCGACCTGGACCCTGGCGGCGACGAAGGCGTTGGCGACCGGGTCCCGGTTGAGGACCTCGCGGGCAGCCGGAAGGTCCCCGGGTTCCAGGACCCGGGTCGTTATCGCGGAACTGCTCAACACCACGGTCGCACCCTACTCGTGGCGCCTACTCGGCGGCCACGACCACGGGCTCGCCGGACTCGACGCCCTCGGCCTGCATCTGCTCGGCGAGCTTGAGGGCCTCCTCGATCAGGGTCTCCACGATCTTCGAC
>NZ_JBHSQJ010000182.1:0-8435 GCF_042658505.1 Streptacidiphilus monticola
GGCGTCTCCGCAGGAATACCGATGACTCGCTCCGCTCGCAAGGACCGGCAGGCTAGGGGAGGGCCCGGGCCCGGGGAGTTGCTGCCGGGTGTGCGGTGGTTTCCGTGCCCCGACGCGGGCCCGGGCCCGGGGAGATGCTGCGGGGTGTGCCGTGGTTTCGGTGCCCCGACGCGGGGCGGGGCCCGGGGAGTTGCTTCGGGGCGTGCGGTGGTTTCTGCGCCCCGACGCGGGGCCGGGCCCGGCGAGGCGAGGCCCGGGACGTGTGGGGGTGTGGCGGGTTGGCGGGGGTTCGGCCCCAACTGTCGGCAACCCGCCACACCCCCTTTGGCTCCTGCCCGAGGTGGGTGGTTGTCCCGGCCGGAGCGGTTGCTGTGAGGGAGCCTGCCCATGGTGGGCGACGCTGCGTCACGGTCGCTCGGGCTGTGGCGGGTTGACGGGCATCAACGGGCTGCTGTCGACAACCCGCCACGACGCCACGCCCCTTCTCCCCGATCCGGGCCTTGGACTCGGGCCGGGCAGGGCACCGGCCGGGCCCTTTGCCCGAACCGGGCCATTGGCTTCGGGTAGGGCATGCGGGGCTGGTACTCCGGCCTGCGGCTGGTACTCCGGCCTGCGGCCGGCGCCCCGGCACTCCGGGCCTGCGGCCGGTACCCCGGCGCCCCGGCACTGCGGCCGGCGCCCCGGCACTCCGGGCCTGCGGCCGGCGCCCCGGCACTCCGGCCGGGCCGCCGGTCTGACCGGGGCCGGCCTGTCTGACCGGGGCCGGCCTGACTGACCAGGGCCGGCCTGTCTGACCGGCGCGGACCACCCCGGCCGGTTCTGAGGCCGAAAGGTCGGCCCGTCGGAAGCCGGCAGCGGCGGCCCGCCCCGGACAGCCCCTCCCGTAGTCGCTTGTCCTTCGCGAGCGGAGCGAGCAGCACGGACGTCAACTCGCGCAACGTCGAATGCCGTTGCACTCTTCGTGGCGACCGTCTCCGCAGTCCCCCGCATGGGCGTCAGAGCCTCCTCAGCCGCTCCACCGCCTCCTCCAGCACCGCCTCCTGCTTGCAGAACGTGAAGCGCACCTGGCTCCGCCCCGCCTCCACGTTGTCGTAGAAGACGACGTTGGGAATCGCCACCACCCCGCACCGCTCCGGGAGGCGGCGGCAGAATTCCAAGCCGTCCTTCTCTCCCATGGTCCGGATGTCCGTCGTGATGAAGTATGTTCCCTCGGGCCGGAACACCTCGAAGCCCGCCGCCGCGAGCCCGGACGCCAGCAGATCGCGCTTGCGCTGCAGCTCGGCGCGGAACGTCGTGAAGTACGAGTCGTCCATCCGCAGTGCGTCCGCGACCGCGTACTGGAAGGGCCCGGCGCTGACGTAGGTCAGATACTGCTTGGCGGTCCGCACGGCCGCGACGAGTTCCGGGGTCGCGGTCACCCAGCCGACCTTCCAGCCGGTGAAGGAGAAGGTCTTCCCGGCGGAGGAGATGGAGACGGTCCGCTCCCGCATGCCGGGGAAGGACGCCAGCGGAAGATGGGCCGGGCTCACGGCCCCCGCTGCGCTGTCCTCGAACACCAGATGTTCATAGACCTCGTCCGTCGCCACCAACAGGTCGTGCTCGACGGCCAGTTGGGCGATGGCCGAGAGCTCGTCAGGGCGCAGCACCATGCCGGTGGGGTTGTGCGGACTGTTGAGCAGCAGCAGCCGGGTCCGCGGCGTGACGAGGGAGCGCAGCTCGTCCAGGTCCGGGCGGAAGTCCGGCTCGCGCAGCGTCAGCGGGACGCGGACCGCTCCTGCCATGGCGATGCACGCGGCGTAGGAGTCGTAGAAGGGCTCGAAGGCGATGACCTCGTCGCCCGGTTCCAGCAGGGCCAGCAGCGTCGCGGCGATGGCCTCGGTCGCGCCGGCGGTGACCAGGACTTCCGAGTCGGGGTCGAACTCCAGCCCGTACCAGCGTCGTTGGTGCTCCGTCACGGCCGTCCGCAGCTCGGGGACGCCCGGGCCCGGAGGGTACTGGTTGCCGCGCCCGGCGAGGATCGCGTCCGCGGCGGCCTGGGCGACCGCACGCGGACCGTCCGTGTCGGGGAAGCCCTGGCCCAGGTTGATCGAGCCGGTGGCGGCGGCCAGGGCGGACATCTCGGCGAAGATCGTCGTCCCCATGGTGGTCAGTCGGCGGTTCAGCAGCGGCCGCGCCCCCAGCGATGTCTCCGAGGCGCCGGTGGCACCAGCCGATCCCTCCGCCGCAGAACCCTGACCGCCCGCCGTCGTGCCCACGTGCCGCACCTTCCCGCCTCGCCCGCGCCTGACGCCTGTCCCGCATCCCGCCGCCCGGCTCGGTCCGGCGGCCGCAGGGCGAACCTAGCCGACCAGCCGTCCCCCTGGCGACGTCCGCGGCACGTGCCGTCGCACGCGCTGCCACGGACGCTGGGCAACCCCGGTGCTGTCGAAGCGATTCGACGCTGCAAGCCCCTTGTCCCCCAAGGAAGCCCATCGTTAACGTGAGTCGCCTTCGAAGCGCGTCGAGAACCCGTCGGCCGCAGCTCTCTCGCTTCCGGCCACCACCCACCCTCCCGAAGGGATCCGCGATGTCGATGCCTCCCGACCACCGCCCTGCTCCGCGCCTGTCCCGGCGCGCCCTGCTGTCCGGAGCCGTCGGCGCGGCCGCGCTGGCCGGGGCCGTCACGCTGTCCGGCCCGGCCGCCGCCGCGACGCCGACGGCGGAGCAGAGTGCAGGCGTCGCCAACTCCGCGTCGTCCGCGCGGGGTTACCGGTGGCGCAACGCCGAGATCGTCGGCGGCGGCTTCGTGCCGGGCATCGTCTTCAACCGCGCCGAGCGCGGGCTCGTCTACGCCCGTACCGACATCGGCGGTGCCTACCGGCTCGACCCGGCGACCGGCCGGTGGGTGCCGCTGCTGGACTGGGTCGGCTGGGACGAGTGGGGGCACACCGGCGTCATCAGCCTGGCCACGGACGAGCGGGATCCCGACCGGGTCTACGCGGCGGTCGGGACCTACACCAACCCGGACTGGGACCCGAGCCTGGGCGCCGTGCTCCGTTCCACGGACCGCGGCCGGACCTGGCGGACGACCCCGCTCCCGTTCCGCCTCGGCGGCAACATGCCCGGCCGGGGCATCGGTGAGCGGCTGGCCGTGGACCCCAACCGCAACAGCGTCCTCTACCTCGGCGCTCGCGGCGGCCACGGGCTCTGGCGCAGCGCCGACCACGGCGAGACCTGGGCGCAGGTGACGTCCTTCCCCAACGCGGGCACCTTCGTGCCGGACCCCTCCGACGCCAGCGGCTACAACAGCGACAACCTCGGTGTCCTGCAGCCCCTCTTCGACCGGCGCACGGGAGGTGCGGGCCGCCTCGGCCGGGGTGCCACCGCCACACAGACCCTCTACGTCACCGTCGCCGACCCGGACAACATCCTGTACCGCTCCCGCGACGCCGGGCAGACCTGGCAGCGGGTGCCCGGCCAGCCCACCGGGTACCTCCCGCACAAGGCCGTGCTCGACGACCGGAACGGCTTCCTGTACCTCGCCACCAGCAACACCGCCGGGCCGTACGACGGTTCGAAGGGTGATGTCTGGAAGCTGGACACCGCGACCGACACCTGGACGAGGATCAGCCCCGTCCCGTCCACGAGCGGTGACGACGCCTTCGGCTACAGTGGTCTGAGCATCGACCGGCAGAACCCGTCCACGCTGATGGTGGCGACCCAGATCTCCTGGTGGCCCGATATCGTCATCTACCGGTCCACGGACGGTGGTTCGAGCTGGACCCGGGCATGGGACTGGGGCGCCTACCCGCAGCGCAGCCTCCGCTACGACATGGACATCTCGGCCGCGCCCTGGCTGGACTTCAACCAGAGCCCCGCGCTGCCCGAACTGTCCCCGAAGCTGGGCTGGATGACGGAGGCGCTGGAGATCGACCCCTTCGACTCGGACCGCGTCCTCTACGGCACCGGGGCCACCGTCTACGGCTCGGACAACCTCACCGACTGGGACAAACCGGGCGGCACCGTCCATCTCTCGGTCCGCGCCCAGGGGTTGGAGGAGACGGCGGTGCTCTCGCTGATCAGTCCGCCCACCGGCGACGCTCATCTGCTCTCCGCCGTGGGCGACATCGGCGGCTTCCGGCACCTGGACTTCGGCGCCTCCGCCATGGCCTACGACACCCCCACCTTCGGCACCACCATCGCCATCGACTTCGCGGAACTGGCCCCCCTGACCGTCGTCAGGGTGGGCAGCCCGAGCGGCAGCTGGACCCAGCACTTCGCCATCTCCTCGGACGGCGGCGTCAGTTGGCGCCCCTCGGGCACCGAGCCCACGGGGCTCACCGGACCGGGCTCCGACGAGAACGCCATCGCCGTCTCCGCCGACGGCAGCCAGGTGCTGTGGGCCCCAGGGGGAGCCGCCGTCAGCCGGACCGCCGACGGCGGGCAGACCTGGACCGCCGTCGCCGGGCTCCCCGCCGGGGCCTCGCTGCGCGCCGACCGGGTCGACCCGAGCCTGTTCTACGCCTTCTCGGGCGGCGTCTTCTACCGCTCCACGGATGGCGGCCGCAGCTTCGCCGCCACGGGCGCCGCCGGACTTCCCGGCACCGGGAACGTGCGCTTCAAGGCGGTTCCGGGGCGGCGCGGGGACGTGTGGTTCGCGGGCGGAAAGGCGGGCGGCGTGTACGGGCTGTGGCGTTCCACCGACGCCGGGGACTCCTTCGTCCGGCTGCCCGGCGTGGACGAGGGCGACGTCGTCGGATTCGGCATGGCCGCCCCCGGCTCGTCCTACCCGGCCGTGTACACCAGTGCCCGGATCCGCGGCGTGCGCGGGCTGTTCCGCTCGGACGACGCGGGCCGCCACTGGGTGCGGATCAACGACGACCGGCACCAGTACGGCTGGACCGGCTCCACCCTCACCGGGGACCCACGGGTCCACGGCCGGGTGTACGTCGGCACCAACGGCCGCGGGATCATCGTCGGCGACCTGGCCTGACGCCGGGGCGGCGGCCACCGGAGGCCTGGCGGGCTTCGCACCTGCTCCTTAGACTCGGAGCCCTCCTCCGGTCCCGATCTTCCAGGACCGGGGGAGGGGAGCCCGCAGCAGCCGCAGCCCGACGATGACGTCCAGGAGCCGCCCGATGTCCGCCATCCCCAGCCACGCCCAAGGCCCCGCTGACACCCCGCTGCTCGAAGAGACCATCGGCGCCAACCTCGACCGGGCCGTCGCCGCCTTCCCCGACCGCGAGGCCCTGGTCGACCTGGCCACCGGCCGCCGCTGGAGCTACCGGGAGCTTGACCGGGACGTGAACCGGGTGGCCCTCGGGCTGCTCGCCCTCGGCGTCGGGCGCGGGGACCGGGTCGGCATCTGGGCGCCCAACTGCGCCGAGTGGTTCCTGGTCCAGTACGCCACCGCCCGCGTCGGCGCGATCCTGGTCACCGTCAACCCGGGCTACCGGACCCACGAACTCGCCTACGTGCTCCGGCAGTCGGGCATCAGGACGGTCGTCGCGGCCCGCTCCTTCAAGACCTCCGACTACGCCGCCATGCTCGCCGAGGCCGCGCCCGACTGCCCGTACCTGCGCGACATCCTGCTGATCGGCTCGCCGGAGTGGGACGCGCTCCTCGCCGCGGGCGAGGCCGCGGATCCCGGGCAACTGACGGAGATCGGCGCCCAGTTGAGCCCGACCGACCCGATCAACATCCAGTACACCTCGGGCACGACCGGCTTCCCGAAGGGCGCCACCCTCTCCCACCGGAACATCCTCAACAACGGCTACTTCGTCGGCGAGCTCTGCCACTACACCGAAGCCGACCGGATCTGCGTCCCGGTGCCCTTCTACCACTGCTTCGGCATGGTGATGGGCAACCTGGCCGCCACCTCCCACGGCGCCTGCGTCGTCATCCCGGCCCCCGCCTTCGACCCCGCGGCGACACTCGCCGCAGTCGCGGCCGAGCGCTGCACCTCGCTCTACGGCGTCCCCACCATGTTCATCGCCGAGCTGAACGACCCCGGCTTCGACGGCTACGACCTGTCCTCGCTGCGCACCGGCATCATGGCGGGATCGCCCTGTCCGATCGAGGTGATGAAGCAGGTCGTGGAGCGGATGGGCATGCGCGACGTCTCCATCTGCTACGGCATGACGGAGACCTCCCCGGTCTCCACGCAGACCCGCACCGACGACCCGCTGGAGCGCCGCGTCTCCACGGTGGGCCGGGTCGGCCCGCACCTGGAGGTCAAGGTCGTGGACCCGGTGACCGGCGCCACCGTCGAGCGGGGCGCGCCCGGCGAACTGTGCACCCGCGGCTACTCGGTGATGCTCGGCTACTGGGAGGAGCCCGCCAAGACGGCCGAGGCCGTGGACGCCGGCGGCTGGATGCACACCGGCGACCTGGCCGTCATGGACGAGGAGGGCTACCTCAACATCACCGGCAGGATCAAGGACATGGTCATCCGCGGCGGCGAGAACATCTACCCGCGCGAGATCGAGGAGTTCCTCTACACCCACCCGGACATCGTGGACGCCCAGGTGATCGGCGTCCCGGACGCCAAGTACGGCGAGGAGCTGATGGCCTGGATCCGGCTGCGTCCGGGTGCGGAGCCGCTCACCCCGGAGGCGCTGCGGGCCTTCTGCGCGGGGCGGATCGCCCACTACAAGATCCCGCGCTACGTCCACCTCGTCGACGAGTTCCCGATGACCGTCACCGGCAAGATCCGCAAGGTGGAGATGCGCGAGCAGGCCGTCGAGCTGCTGGGCCTCCACGACGCCGCGCAGACCCGCCACGCCTGAGCCCGGGCCGGCCTCGCGAGGACCGCCGAAAGCGAAAACCGTTGGCCCGGCTGCGGCAGGCCGGGCCATCATCGGACGGTTCGCCCTGCCCGGTTCGCCCGGACGACACGGAAGGCTCCGATGGCGCAGGCCCGCATGCACGCCGACGAGATCGACACCGACGAGGAGCTGGTTGGCCGCCTGGTCGCGGCGGAGTTCCCGCAGTGGGCGGGACTGCCGGTGACCCGGGTGCCCTCCGCCGGCACGGACAACGCCATGTACCGGCTCGGCGCCGAACTCGTCGTCCGCCTGCCGAGGCGGCCCGGTGCCACGGAGGCGGTGGTCAAGGAACAGCGCTGGCTCCCGCTGCTCGCCCCGCGACTCCCGCTCGCCGTACCGGAACCGCTGGGGACCGGAGCGCCGAGCGCGGAGTTCCCGCTGCCGTGGAGCATGCTGCGGTGGCTCGACGGCGCGGACGCCGTCGCCTCCCCGCCCGACGACCCGGACCTGACGGCCGCTCAACTCGCGGCCTTCGTCACGGCCTTGCGGGGGATCGACGCGACCGGCGGCCCGCACGGCTTCCGCTCCGTCCCGCTGATCCAGCGGGACGCGGGGGTGCGCGCCGACATCGCCGCACTCGACCGCCGCGGCATGGTCGACCCCGCCGTGGCCACCGCCGCCTGGGAGTCGTCCCTGGCCGCCGATCCCTGGACCGGCCCGCCGGTCTGGGTCCACTGCGACCTGCTGCCGGGCAACCTGCTGGTGGACCGCGGCCGGCTGGTCGCGGTCATCGACTTCGGCGGCCTCAACGCCGGGGACCCGGCGGCCGACCTGCTCCCCGCCTGGACCTCCTTCTCCGGCGCGGCGCGCGACACGTTCCGGGACCTTGCGGCGCCCGACGAGGCCACCTGGCTGCGCGGCCGCGGCTGGGCCCTGTGCTTCGGTTTCGGCGCCCTCGCGTACTACCACCGCACCAACCCGGTCCTCGCCGCCGTCGCCCGTACGGCGATCGCGGAGGCTCTCGCGGACTTCACCGCGACGGGCCGCTGAGCGCCGCTCCGCCGGGCCCCGGACCGCGGAGCACCGTGCTCTCGCGCGCCCCCGGCGCGCCTCCCGTGGGAGGGGAGGGGCCTGCGAGGCTGGTGGGCATGGCTTCCTCGACTCCCCATGACCGGAACGCCTTCCTGGCCGCGCTGCCGCGGGCGTTCGTCGCCGCCTCCGCGCTGGTGACGGACGGTCAGGGGCGGGTCCTGCTGCTCAAGTCCTACCGGCGCTGGTGGCAGTGGCCGGGCGGGGTCTGCGAGCCGCACGAAGGCCCGGCCGCGTGCGCGCGGCGCGAGCTTCTGGAGGAGACGGGGCTGGACCTGGAGCCGGGCGCGCTGCTGGTCGTCTCGTGGATCACCGCAGGGGGAACGTCGCTGCAGGACATGCCCGGGGTGCAACTCCACTTCGACTTCGGCTCGGTGCCGACCGGCACGCCGCTCAGGCTGCAGGAGGACGAGATCGACTCCGCCCTGTGGATCGACGCCGCGGAGGGGGACCGCTACGCGGGCCCCCTGCGCGCTCGCCGGGTCCGGGCCGCGCTCGCCGCCCGGCAGGACGGCCGGACGCGGGTCCTCGTCAGTTCCCGCGCGGAGCTGGAGGCAGAGGACGCGTAGCCGCCCGGCATGCACCGGGGCCCCGGCTGCG
>NZ_JBHSQJ010000183.1:0-12292 GCF_042658505.1 Streptacidiphilus monticola
GCCTGGCTTCAGGGACTCCACAGAACCGGGGGCAGCTCACTCGGGGCGACGTGATGGATCCGGCTCCACAACGTTCACGCCGGCGAGGCCACAAGAACCGTGTCACCTCGGCGACGCACGGGGCCCTGGCTCTTCCCGACGTCAGGGGGCCGAGCCCGCCGCGTGCCCGGCCGGAACGCCGACCCCCTGCTGGGCGTGGTGCTGCGCGGAGTAGAGCCTGCGATAGTCGGGCAGGTAGCGCCGCAGACCGGCAGGACTCAACGGTGCCCCGTCGCGGGTGACGCCCTGCTGGGCGAGCCAGTCGCTGAGTTCGGTGCCGTTGGGGAAGGCATGCTTGGCCCGGGTGAAGTCCACGAAGGCCTGGTAATAGCGCTGCCCGGCCGGCGTCAGCCGCGGCAGCGGCCCGAAGACAGCCTCCTCGACGCCCGGCACATAAGGGAACAGATCGAACTCCGCCGGCGCCGGCCCCTCCTCCTCGGACAGCGCGGCCTCGACACCGGTGGCGTCCTCCACCGGCCCGGCCGCGACGTCGGCGTCGACCTGATCCACCTCCGCGTCCGTCTCCAACGGCAACGCGGCGGCCTGGACCTCCTGCTCAGGCTGCACCGGCGCTTCCTGACCGGTCGGGGTGTCGGGCGCGGTCTCCCTACGCGGGGAGGGCAGCCCCACAGCCTCGGACACGGCCGATGGCACGGCCTGCCCGGTGGCCGTGGCCGGGCCGGCAGCCTCCACCACGGGCGCACTGTCCGGTGCGGTGCCGAGGAACCGCTGGGCCTGCGGGTCCGCCAGATGCAGGCGGAACTCGGGCAAACGCTCCCCGAGGTTGGCGAGCTTCAACATCAGGACAAGTTCCACCGGGGCCTTGGTGCGCCAGCGGCGCCCGTAGGCGTGCTTGAGGCGGGCGCGGAACACAAGGCGGCGGCGTTCCATCTCGATCGCCTCGCTGTTGGAGCGCAGCTCCCACAGGATCCGGCGCCGCCACAGCCGGAACGTCGCCACCGGCGCCAAAATCCAGCGGCCGAAGCGGGTGCGCTCCATGTAGGTGTCGGCGACGATCTCCGCGAGCTTCCCGATCGACCACCGGGCCGCCTCCACCCCGGCGATGAACATCAACGGCACGACCGCGTGCATCCCGGTCGCCAGCGGCCGCGGCCACGCGGTCGCCGCGTTGAACACCACCGTCGCCGCCGTGAACACCCACGCGAGGTACCGGATCAGCGGAAGCGGGATCCGCAGCCAGGTCAGCAGCAGGTCCAGCGAGATCATGACCGTGATGCCGACATCAACACCGATAGGGAAGACCCAGGAGAACCAGCCGAAGCCCTCCCGGCCGGCCAGGTCCCGCACCGCGGCGTAGGAGCCGACGAAACCGATCAACGCGATGAACGCGGTACCGGTGACAACAGTGGTGGCCAGGGCCTTCTGCCCCCGCGTCAGCTGCGGCCGGTCCACTACACCCCCAGGGATCATCGGTTCCTCTTGAACATATAGCTTCACACACGTGACGGACCGTCACCCACACCATCCGCACAGCTCACAGCACCGGGGCTCACGGGTGATCCCACAGGCGCACGGGGGGCCCGTGATGTCCGCTATGTCACATACCGAAGCCGGTCATTGAGCGGGAACCGGGCGGGAGAGCCCTCCGCGGTCGAGCAGCGCCAGCCAGCTGTTCAACGCAGAGCGACGGCGCACGTCGGGCAGCTGCGAGCCGACGCCGCGCCGTGGATGACGATCACCCTCGCCCCTGCCCCCCAGCTCGCCTGGTCTCCTTGTGGTCAACCACGGCCCCCGCGCACCGCATCCCCCGTTCGAGCGACGACCGCCCCAGGTAGGCCTGCGCCCGGCGAAGACATCAGGGCTGCCCATAGGTGCTGTGGTGGGCGAGGTTCGTGAAGCCGTGGGCGCTGCCCACGGGCGCCGCCGGTCAGCTGGTCAATTGAGGCAGGCACGTCGTTCGGCCGACGGCGAAGGCGTCTTGCCCCGCCATGTCCACACGGGCACTGGCTACTACACAGCCCAGCCCCGACAGGAGCAGTCCGGTGTAGGCGTTGTCGATGTGGCCCATACGCCACAGAGTCTCAGCACGATCGGCCGGCCGGTCGGCGCTGACGGTGAGGGCTCCGACAAGGTTGTCCGTGGGGTCGGGGTTAAGCCCGGGCGTCGGGTCGAAGCGGGCCCAGGCGCCAGCGCAATGAGCCGAGTAGGCCAGCGATACCGTGCCCACCGTCGTTCCGGCGGGGAGCACTCGGCTGTGTACGGTCGCGGCTGCTGTCAGCTTGATCGGACTTCTTGCGAGGACGATCTTGTCCGAAGTGCAGCCTGCAATCTGCGGATCACTGCCGTCGGGCACGGAAGCTAAGGCTGATGATGGCCCCTGCGGCCCAGGCTTGGACTTGGGTGCAGCAGGGCGGTCCAAGGGCGAGAGGACGGCGACAGCTGCCAGTACCCCGGCAAGGCCGCCCAGCGCTGCCCAGCGACGGAATCTGAAGCTGGGTGTCCTGGCTCGGGGCGGCGAGTGGCCATCGGTTGCCGAATCCGCCGCATAGACGGCACGCACCGGCGCGATGTGCTGTCTCAACGTCACTACGGCGGCGGGTCTACGAGCTGGAAGCCAACGGTCAGCGCTGGATTGCACCCGTGCGAAGTCCGATGACGCTTGTGCCCATCGCTGCCGCCACCATGCCCATTCACCTCCACAGACGGCGACGAACTCCTTGACGACGTGTTCAGAGGGCAGCTGACGCCCGGATGCGGCCGCCGCTAAGGCACTCTTCGACGCCCCGCACCGTTTCGCCATCTTCCAGAAGGCTGGATCCCCTGCCAGGGCGCGGAGCGCGCGCAACTCGCAGGCGAAGCGCTCGACCGGTCCAGCCGCCGGATCTACCGGCCGCATGTGACGCCCCACAGACCGCTCCCCTCCCGGACAAAATCCCTGGCACACATTGTCCAGAAGACTAGGTCGTGGACAACCCCCCTTGTACGTCTAGGAGTTGTTCGGCCCGGCGCCCGGTCGAGGGGACTGGGGCCGCCGCGATCGCCGGCGTTAGACAGCAAAGGAGAAATGTCATGACCGTGCCCCGTAAGCTCCGGCTGGGCCTGGCGGTGCTCGCCGCCGCCGGGATGTTGATCTGCGCGCACGTCCCGCAGGCCTCGGCGTCCGTGGCCCCGGAGGGCTGCACCACGAGCTGCGATGGCAGTGATCCGGTCGCTCTGGGATGCGCGAACGACGCCACCACGGTGGCCTCGGCGACCTACACGGGCGGCACTGTGCTGCTGCGTTGGAGCCCTTCGTGCAAGGTCAACTGGGCGGCGACGGAGAACATCAACCCCTTCTGGTGCGTGACGCTGCACGTGGAGCGCAAGGCCTACGGCAACATTCCTGCGAACTCCGAGCAGTACCGCTACTGCAACGGGCTCAACCCCAGCAGCAACGACTGGGCATGGACCGACGTCGTCTACGCCCCGCAAGCGCAAGCCCGCGCATGGGTCCAACTCGACAACGGTGCGACGATCTCCACCCCCTGGGTATGACCCGCGTTTCCGCAGCGCCCGGTGGACGCTGCGAGGCCTGAACTATCGGACGGTCCGTCAGGTCGCCTGACGGACCGTTTCGGCGTGCAGGGCCGCCACGCCGGGTCCTGCAGCGGTTCCGCAGGCCCCGGCTCACAATGCCCCGCGTGGTTCTCGGTGCCTCAGAGTCGCATGGTGGTGATGCTGGCGCCCTGGCAGAGCCCCGGCCCCCGGGGCTCTGCCAGGCAATCGGGGCGAGCACCCGCCCCAATGGGTGGGCGGCCTTTACGGCCGCGCGGTTGACCTCCGGCCCAGTTCAATGCATCTTTCGGCGAAGGAAGTTGGCGTGTCGCTCAGGAGGAACGC
The DNA here is from genome assembly GCF_042658505.1 of Streptacidiphilus monticola. NCBI lineage: Bacteria > Bacillati > Actinomycetota > Actinomycetes > Kitasatosporales > Streptomycetaceae > Streptacidiphilus > Streptacidiphilus monticola. Next base: position 3,880 of record NZ_JBHSQJ010000183.1, read on the forward strand.
TCGCGGTGCACCCCCTCGCAGCTGAAGATCCCGGCCATATCGCGAACTACCGGCTCGCGGGTCGGCTCGGGGCCGGCGGCATGGGGGTCGTCTACCTGGCTGCCGATCCGACCGGCCGGAAGGTGGCACTGAAGACCATGCGGTCGGATGTCGCCCATGAGCCAGGCTTTCGTGAGCGGTTCTGGCGCGAGGTCGAGGTCATGCGCGCGGTCACCGGCCCGCATACGGCGGCTGTCGTGGACGCCGGATCCCACGCCGGATTGCCGTTCCTGGTCACCGAATACGTCGACGGGCCCTCCCTGGCCCAGCACATCGCCACGGCCGGGCCCCTGGCGGAAGACGAACTGATCAGCCTGGCCCGCGGACTGGCCCAGGCGCTGGTGTCCTTGCACGCGGCCGGTGTGGTCCACCGCGACCTGAAGCCCTCGAACGTGCTGCTGGGCCCCAACGGCCCCAAAGTCATCGACTTCGGCATCGCGCACCTTCCCGACGCCACCGCGCTGACCGCGACCGGGCTGGTGATCGGCACACCCGGCTATCTCGCCCCAGAACAGATCCTCACCGAAGCCGAACCCGCGTCCGACATCTTCTCCTGGGCGTGCACCGTGGCCCACGCGGCCACCGGCCGGCCGCCCTTCGGCACCGGACCCGCCAGCGCGGTCCTGTACCGCGTCGTCCACGAGGCGCCCGACCTGGCCGGCATCACCCAGCCGCTTTCCCGCATCCTCCTGCCGGCCTTCTCCAAGGACCCCGCCGGGCGCCCCTCGGCCCCCGACCTGATCGACATCATCAACGGGGACCGTGAGCCCACCGCCCTGGCCACAGTCCACGAGGTGCCGCGCCCCGCGACCACGGTCCCCACGCCACCGCCCCGTGGAGTACGTCGCCGCGTCGCCCTCTACGCCACCGGCAGCCTCGCCCTGACCCTGGCAGCGATCTTCACCCTCACCCTGCCCGGCAACGGCCATCCCGCCGCTGCCCCCAGCCCCCCGCACGCCAGCCCCACCACCCCCCCTCCGCGCAGCTCGAGCGCCGCCGCCCACACCCAGGTCCTCCTCGTCGAACCCTGGGGACTGGGAAACCAACCCGGCCGGGACGTGACCATCACCGAGCACACCCACGGCCAGTGCACCGGCCCGTCGAACGTCCTCGGCCGCGACGACACCGAGCGCTGCCAAGACGACCAGTCGATCCGCGACCCCTGCTTCCTCAGCCCCGCCGGCGGCTCCAGCGATGTCCTGTGCTTCGACGGCGCCGACCTGAACAAGGTCCTGCGGCTGACCTTGGACCAACCTGCCACCCCACAGACCTTCTTTCCCTCGCCGCCGGCCCCCACCGCGCCTCCCTACCTGGAACTCGTCCTCGCCGACGGACAGCGCTGCACCTTCCTGCAAGGCGCAACCGTGACCGTCGCCGGCAAACGCGCCAACTACGGCTGCGACCGGGGCGGTGCCCTCTACGGAACACCCGACACCACCACCAACCCCTGGACGATCGACTACCAACCCGACCCGAACGGGTCCAACCTGCAACCCGTCACCATCACCACCGCCTACCACTGACCTGACCGAGCGTGTTCGCTATCTAGCGCACCGAGCCCGTCTACAACCTCCCCGACGCCACCTACCTGCACGTGCGTGGAGCGAGCAACACTCGTTGCCGGAGCTTTGATGAGAATCCTCGAATTTCCTCGGCCCCGCTCTCGACTCCTCAGGTGGTCGCCCGTTGATGCAAGTGAGGACTTCAGCGAGCAAGGGTGCGGGCGCTCGGCTCGGACCACAGCGGGGCGACCGGCTTGACCTGATTGCGGGTGGCAGGGGAGCCGTCACTAGGCGGCGGCTTCCCGGAATGATCACTGTTCCCTCACAGAAGCGGACCCTGATGCCCGCCATTGCCGACCCGGCCACCGTGAACGAGCGTCTGGACCCGCAGGAGATGGTGGTCCTGCACCGCGTCTTCCGCCGCGAGATACCGCTCCTGGCCGATCTGGTCGACACCGCCGCTCCCGGTGACCGGCGGCGTACCGCGGTGCTCGCCGACCACCTCGACCTGGTCCTCGGCGCCCTGGCCGAGCACCACCAGGGCGAGGACGACCTGCTGTGGCCCAAGCTGCGCGAACGTGCCGCCCCCGACAACAACGGCGTGGCACGGATGGCCGAACAACACGAGGCCATCGCCGGCGCGCTCGCTGCGGCCACCCACCTGTCGCGCCGCTGGCGCGCCCGGTCCGATCATGACACGGCCCTGCTCCTGGCCGAGGCCCTGCGCGCACTCGACCGGCACGCCACCGCCCACATGGATCCGCAGCGGTGTGATCAACGGCGCCTACAGTCCCGAGTTGGAGGCACTGCGCCACTATCCGTCCCTGCTCGCGACCTGGACGACGGGGCTGGCCGCCGTCATCAGCGGCCGCGAGGGCATCCTGGCCCGCATCCTCCGGGAGCCTCAGTGGAAGGCGTCCGGCAACGAGTCCCTCCAGCCCCCGGTCACCTACCTCCACCCCTGGCGGATCCTCAATGGGGGCCTCCTGACAGGGAACGGGATCTACCCGCAGAGCCACTTGCTGCGCGACGCCGCACGCGAGCCCTTGCGACTCATCGAACCGGACGACGACGCCTACAGCGCCGCCTGCGATCGGCTCGAGTTCCTCGCATCCATGATCGGCCTGGACCTGGAGCCGTCCTTCCTCGCTGAGGCCTGGCCCGGAGAGTTCTACCTGGACGGGCACTGGGGCTACAGCAACCGCCTGCCTGAAGGAATCGAGCGGGAACTCACCGACCAGTGGCCTCTCCTCGCCGCTGGCGCCTTCGGCGGAGACCTCCTCAGGGCGCAGAAGGCATTCGCCGCAGTCGTCGAGCGCAGGAAGAAGGCCCGCACCTGGTAGCCCGAACGCATCCGCGCGCCGCCGCTTCCCGCAGGAGGGGCGGGCTGCCGTCAGCTGTCGCAGGCGTCCCTCCAGGCCCAGTGCTCGGCCGCGAGGGCGACCGCGATGAGGGGGTCCAGCTCGGCCATCGTGGTAGCGATGCACTCCAGTGCCTGGATGCTCCTCTTCGACGGCCGCTGGCATGCCGTCCGGACGAAGAAGGACTTTCAGCGTGCGCGCCGCCGCGCTTCGGGGTGGCTGCGCGCCGCCCGAAGGCAGAGCCGAGCGCCACGGCAACGGCCGTCACCACCAGGACGCAAGCGCCCCCCGCGAGGAGCCACATGCCCGCCGTCGCGGCCGCCCCCCGTGTGCTGAGCGCTGTGGTGGCCACCGTCGCTGACGCCCATGGAAGGCGGCGGTTCCTCTCCCACGCTCTGGGCCGCCTTCACTCAGAGCGAAGGCCCCTGGCACCCACCGCCGAGGGGTGTTGAACCGTATCTTTCGTCCATGGCGACTACAACCTGTGGCTGGTGCGGCCGGCTGACTCACATGACCTTGGTTGGCGACGTTCAACGGCGTGGACGTGCGATTGGCGACACGCGCAGATGGGACACCTTCGGAGCCGCCTTCCGATGTGACAACGAGGAGTGCCTCGGTCTGCTCATTGGTCAGGTTGACCTCGTTGAGGACATGGGGATGCTCACGCAGGCCGGGTTGAAGGCCCGCTTCCTGGCCACCGAGATCCAAGAGTGGACGCCATCCGCAGTGCGGTGGCCGCCCTTCGAGGATGTGCCAGAAGCTATCGCGGCTGCTGCTTCTGAGGCTCATGCCTGCCTGTCGATCAACGCCCATCGCGGCGCTGTGGCCCTCGCACGTGCCGTTGTAGAGGCCATCGCCAAGGACAAGGGCATCACGAGAGGCAATCTCCAGAAGAAGATCGACGACCTGGCGGCACAGGGATTCATCCGGGGAGCAACGAAGGAGACAGCGCACGAGATCAGGTATGGCGGCAACGAAGTCGCGCACAGCGACCCAACGGCCGAGGCTCTGAGTGCCGACGATGCGCAGGAGATCCTCGACCTCATGGACGAGATCCTCCAGGAGGTCTACCAGGGCCCTGCCAAGACGGCCCGGCTGAAGGAGCGGCGCCAGGAGCGCGAGCGAAGCGCAGGGGGCGAAGGACCCTGATGGGCAGCATCGCAGCGCAGGCGGCCCTGGATCGTTGGCCTGGTCAGCGTATTTGGCCCTGTCCCTGGCCATCTCCAGCCTCAGTGCGAGAATGCGACCGTGGGCACTCCAGCACCGCTGACTGAGCTTCAGCAGTCCTTCCTCAACCTGGTTTACGAACTGGCGGCAGCTGCTGAGCGGTGGCCAGAGTTCTCCGTCCTGGACCGATACCTGTATGCGCGCTACTCCATCAGCGACACACTGGCGTTGCTGGACGACATGCCCAAGGGACTGGTCAATCCTCCGTGGTCCGGATTCGGCTACCAGGAGCGGGACCCAGTCAGCCTGACCCTGCGAGGAGTCGATCGCTGCGATAGCGGGCCGGACGACTTGGCAGCGCTTCTCGCCCTCGTACGCTGGGCCGTCGAACGCAATGACGAGCTCGATCCGGCCATGGCCTCATTCACCGTCGACAGCGGCGGGCTGGGCAGACGCCTCGGCCTGGACCTCGGCGAGCGGCCAGACGATCCCGACTCCGCTGTGGCCGACGGGTCACAGGCGCAGGAGGACGCACGCGCTCTGATGCGCCGGCTGCGGATCCTCTGCGAGGGACTACCCAATTTCTGGTCAGGTGCCAGCTGGGACACCAGCCACCCGTGGCTCTGGGAATTGACCATCGACCGCGCCCGGGTCAGGGCGTACAACACGGTGGCAAGCGTCGAGGAACTGGTCGAGTTGCAAGACCAAATGGCCCGCCAGGCGCGAGAGCACCGCGAACACCCGCCGACGGCCCCACGTCCGATCAGGCCGGGCGGCGGACCTGCAGGCGGCGGGGACGGTGTGGGCGACGGCCCTGATACACCGCCGCCGGCCAGTCCCTCGGTCGCGCCCCTACGGCAGGAGATCATGGACGCCGCGGGTAGTGGCGTCGGCCTGGGCCGCTACGACGAGGCTGTGCTGGCTGCCTTCAAGACAGTCGAGGAGGCCGTGCAGAAGCGGGCCGGGTCCACGGAGATCGGGGACCGGCTGCTGCGTCTCGCATTCGGCATTCCCACACCAAGGGAAGAAGGGCGCACCCGCAGGGGCGACGAGGCCAAGGACGAGGCGAAGGAGTCCGAACGTCCCAAGCCACGGATCAAGGTCTCGGACCGAGCTGGGGACGCGGATCGACTCTTCGCATTGTTCTCCGGCGCGCTCGGGCTGCTACGCGCGGACCGCGCCCACAAGTCGCGGCCCGCGCTGACCTGCCGGACCGAGCATGAGTGCCTGCGTATCCTGGTGTACGCCTCGATGCTCCTGGACCTGCTCGACCGTGACCTGCACGCTGCCCCGTCCGTCGTCGGCTTCCAGCAGGCAGGCGACCTACTCACTCTGAACGTCGAGCGTGAAACAGCCCGCACCAACGTCCTCATCGACGAAGTGTCCTGCCCAGTCGTGCACACCGCGCCAGGCACGGTCACAGTCTCGCTGGTCGGCGTTCCCCGCGGGACGCGGACCGTGGCATTGACGGACGGGGACCTGCCGGGTTCGCCCCATGGCGCGATCAAGCAGGGGCCGAGCATCGAGATCACCCTGTCAAGCACCACTACGACCGCCAACTGGTACCGAGTAGAACGCGTCGGCATCCCCGTATACGACGACAGCAACTGCTCCCGGCAGGCGGAGGACCTCGCCGCAGTCGACGTCACCGTGTACGACGGCGGCGTGGTGGGCCGCCGGTGGCTGGTAACTCGTCAGCTCTACCGGCCCGGCGACTACATCGCATGGCGCTTCCAGGGCGCCCAAGCACCAGAGGCATGGGTCCGCGGCCGCGAGGGTGAGCCTACCTGCAAGATCCATGAAGGCGGCCCCGTACTCGACGGGGACGTCGTCTTCGACAGGACCAGCCGTGTCGTCAGCCGACTCTCCCTCGAACCCCCACTGCTCAAGCTTCGTACCAAGGAGGTCGCGCCGCTGCGCGCACTGCGATGGATCAACGACGGCTTCGCCGAGTGGCCGGAATGGGACACAGCTGCCGACACTCCCCCCGATGACCCTCACCGTTTGAACACCAAGTCCCGCGGGTCGGTGAAGGCGTTGACACCAGGCGATGGCCACGTGAGCTACCGCAGTGATGCGAACCCACTGCACTTCGCTCAATCAGCCGTCGAAGTGGCCGCCCACCCCGCGGGAACGGTCACTTCGTGGATGACCCAGCTGCCCCCGGTCGCAGACCTGGCCTTCGGCGCAGACGCACTCTTCTTCACCACGCGGGAGGCAGACGTGTGGCGCGCCAGCCAGGGACAGAGCGCCATTACGGCGGCGGCGCGGATTCCGCTGCGCCCTCCTCTCTTCCAGGGCTGCGACAGGCTCGCGGTTTCCCCACTGGGTTCGATCGCGGTCGCTCTGCTAGGCCAGCGCGAGGTGTTTGTCGTGCAGCGTCAGGGCGGTGACTACACCGCCGCCACGGTCCTCCTTCCCCCAGACGATGCTGTGGTCACCGCACTGACATGGCTCGACGAGGAGCGCCTGATCGTTGCGACCCACACAGGCGGCCTGTGGGAGGTCCCCGTCTCGGGTGCCGCACCGACGTTCCTCGGCAGGCCACCGAGGCCGCTGTATCGCTTGGCACCAGCCCCCGACGGACAGGTTCTGGGCGGTACCGCCGGTGCCACCGACTCTGGCCTGTGGCGCTTCGATCCCAGGACCCCCAGCGCCGCAGCTGACGTGCTCCCATCCGACCAGGCCGCGGACATCAGCGCCCTGGCCTCCGCCCCGGACGGCGGCGTCTACATCACCCGGTTCCACGCTGGCGAACTGCAGCATGTCAGTACCGACGGCGACGTAACCACGCTGTACAGCGGGGGACGCACTCTGCAGTCGCTCGCCGTGTGTGCGCCGGGACCGGACTCCAAATTTCCGCCAGGTGTGTACATCGGAGAGTTCGTCACTCGTGCGGAAGAGCCCTCAGGGGCACGCATCATGCGCTACATGCTGTGACCCCACCCAAGCGCAGCACAGGCAGACGGCGACGCCGGCGCGGTAGACCCGGGAGGCGGGACCAATGGGTTCAGCCAATGCCGTAGTCGGCAATCTGGTCGTCGCTGTAGCCGTCCAGGATCTCGGCGACGCGTCGCGCAGCTGCTGCACGATCTCGTCGGCGACGTCGGGGCGGCAGGTGATGTCCACGCCGACGGACCGGAATGCAGGCTCCGTCGCGTTAACGGCGTCGCCCACGCGATCCGCCTGCCCGTACCTAGAATTCCACGTCGAAATTGCGGACGTCGGTGAATTCGACTTCCAGTCCCTGCGCCCGGCCGCCGTCCTTGAAATAGATCTCCTGCAACCCTTCGGCGACGATTTCGCGCAGCTGTTGGTCGCTCGCCCCAGCGTCCTGGGCGTCGAAGAGCCGCACCGCGTAGGCGGCGGGGAGATGGCCGGTCAGCTGTCGCTCGCGGGGATCATCGGTGGATCCGATCGGCGCGTGGTAGCCGAACCGGGCGCGGGTGTCGACAGTGATCCCCCCGGTGGCGGCCGCGGCGCTACGTCCGACAGCGCCGCACACAGGAGGGTAGGCGAGATCCTCCTCAACGAGGCGTTGGCGAAACTACGCGGGACCATCTGACCAAGGCGATCGCCACCTACGCCAGCGCCGCGAAGAGCAGCAGCCGCACCAGGCGGAGATCCGGGAGGAGGCCGACCATGGCGGATCCAGTGACCGGTGAGTTGTACAACAGGCGGTTCCCGTTGAGGCCGGGCGGCCAGCGCCGGCAGATCGCGGCCTGGCTCACCCAAGCCGGAGCCCCATCAGCTCGTGCCTCAACCTTCGACCCTCTGCGGTGGACCTGTATCAGAGCTTCAGCGGCCCGTAGGTACCATTCTGGAAGGTAAAGACGGTCGGCTCGGCGTCGTACTCCTCGCGGAAGTATCCGCCGTAGCCGGGTTCCTCAATGTGGGGTGCGAGCAGGTCAAGGATGGTGACGAGCTCGCCCATCTCGTCGTCGAGCCAGTGGTTGCGGCTGAGCAGGCCCCACGCGAAGAGCTCCATGCCCGCCGCGAAACCGCGGGACTGACGCCGCAGGGACGCGACGTCACCTCCGGGCAGGCGGCTGTCCGGGTCCGGGGCGAGGACCTGGTATGTGTGCTCGTCAGGGTCGAGCCCGGTCGGGCGCTCGGTGCTCAGGCCGAGGTGCCAGCGCAGGACATCCAGCACCGTGCCGGGCGTGTCGTCCCGGAGGAAGCAGGTGAAGACGACTTCGAAGTGGAGGCTCACGGGAGCGAATTCTGCCCGGCGTGGCAGACGCTCGTGTAGTCACGGTCAGCGAAGCGGACTCGAACCGCGGTATGTGGACGCATGACCAGATGCTAGCCTCGCGCTTTCACGTGGCGGGCCGTCCAGCAGGT
>NZ_JBHSQJ010000184.1:0-3834 GCF_042658505.1 Streptacidiphilus monticola
TGAATCAGCCCCGCGGCTGATTCAGCCCTCCTGCGGAGGGGCAGCGTGTCCCAATGAGTCCCACAGCATCTGTGCAGCTCAGCGGGCTGATTGGAACATTGGGACAAAGGGACAGTCAGGACAGCGAGAGCTGGTCCGGCGGCGGGGCCGGTACCGAGAACACCCCCCGCGCGAGGGCGTTGAGTGCGCCGTCCTTGACCATCCGGGCGCAGGTTCGTCGGATCAGGTCGTAGTCCGCACCCGTGGCGTCCGCGATGGCCTTGGGGCCCTGCCCCGGGTTGCTCCGCAGGTACCGGAGGATCGTGGAGCGGGTGTCGGGTGCGGTGTGGTCGCTGGCTGGGCCCGGCAGGATCTCCCACGCTCCGGTCTGGGGGCGGAAGGACATGGCGTGCTCGGCTTCGTCCACGTCGCGGCCGGTGATGTGGAGCACTCCGTCCGCCTTGCCGCGTGAGCGCTTGAGCACGATGGTCGTGTCGGCTGCTCCGGCGAGGCCGTTGGTGCCGGAGACCTCGGCGAGGAAGTCGTCCGATCCGGCCTTGCGCACGTGGTGGATCAGCACCAGTGCCACCCCGAAGTGGTCGGCGATCCGCTTCACGTGGCCGACGGCGGCGTAGTCGGCGTCGTAGGCCGAGGCCCCGGGCGCGGCCTGGCCTCGGACCTTGGCGAAGACGTCGATGACGACCATGCGGGCGTCGGGGTGGTGGGTGAGCCATTCGGCGATGGCGTGGGCGCCGCCCTGCGGCAGCGGCGGGCACTCGGTGGTCAGGTGGAGCCCGGCCGGTGCCGGGCGGCCACCGAGCAGGACGCCCATGCGGTTCTGCAAGCGGCGGGCGGTGTCCTCCAGTGCGAGGTAGAGCACCGGCCCGGCCGTGGTCGGGATCGACCCCAGCGCCTTGCCGCCGGCCGCGACGGTGAGCCCGAGTCCCAGCGAGAGCCAGGACTTGCCCACCTTGGGTGGTCCGGCGATGAGGGTGACGCCCTCGGCGAGGATGCCGGGGACGGCCCATTTGGGGGCGGGGAACTGGGTGGCCATGAGCCGGTCGGCGGTCCACAGGCCCCGCAGCAGCGGTTGTGACGGGGCGTCAGCCTCTCCGCCGGGTACGACGTGCAGGCGCGGCCCTGGGCCCATCTGCGGCCCGTTGTCGGGGTGTTGGGTGGTCATGCGGCGACCGTCCTCGGGCGGCGGGCCCCGTAGGCGAGGCCGGAGCGGATGGTGGCGGCGGCCTTGCGGGGGTCGTGGCCCACGGTGGCGGCGGCGTCCATGAGCCACGCGGTGACGTCCTGCTCGGACAGTTCGCCTCCGGCGACGAGTTGGCCGAGGGCGGCGGCGGAGCGGGACAGGGCGTCGTTGTGGTGGTCCGGCGCGCGGGTGATGTGGGCCAACTGCCGTTCCACGGCCGCCTTGAGGTAGGCGGTGCGGCGGTCGGTGGCGTGCAGGGGGACGGCGACCGGCCGGGCCGGTGGCTGCGGCGGCGGGGTGAGCAGGTCGGCCAGCCAGCCGGGCAGCGGCGCGACCTCGGTGGCGGAGATGACGCGGTAGGTGCCCTTGGCGGTGGTGCTGCCGGGGCCGACGACCATCCCACCCGTGGCGCGGGTGTCGATCTTCCAGCCGAGGCGTCCGGCGGTGTTCCGCAGTTGCGGACCGTGCTCGGGGCGGCGGAAGTACAGGTGGGTGCCACCTGAGGCGGTGGCGACGGTGAACGTGTCGGCGGGGTAGGGCTGCCCGTGCCGCTCGGCGAGGGCGGCGAGCACGTCGGCTCCGTCCACGACGCCGGGCAGCGCCCACGACTCGGGGATGGCGTCGCCGGGCTTGGCGGTGTCCAGGTCCACGACGAGCAGCCGGGACGGGCCGGTGGCGATGCCGACGTTGTAGGGCTTGTGCTGCCACCAGGCGGTGACCTGGCCGGGGTCGCGGGTGGCCTGCTGGGGCCAGCCGCGCAGGGCCGGGGTCTTGCCGCCGGGGACCAGGGGGAAGACGTGCCAGCCGCGTCGGACGGCGGCCAGGGCGTAGGACAGCAGCGGAAGGCTGCCGGGGTGGGCCATAGTGGGGTGACTCCCGTCTGTCGGAAGGCGGATGGAGGAGGGCCGGAGGCGGCGGGCCTGCTTTGGTCGGTTGGCCGCCGCCTCCGGGCGAACTCACAGGTCGAACAGGGCGAAGCTGTCGGCCTGCTGCTGCTCGGCGCGGGCCTTGAGCGCGGCCCGCTGGGCGCGGCGGCGGGCGTCGTCCAGGCACGGCGGACACCACGCCATCAACTCGCTTGCCGTCATGGCGGCTTGGCGCTGAACGGGCCGGGCGAGCCCGGCGGGGTCCGCGGGGGCGGCGGCGAGGCGGATCGGGGCGGCGTGCTTGCTGGCGTAGCCGCCGTGCTCGTGTTCGCACCGGCCGTCAACGGCCTTGTGCCGGTGCCCACACTGGCCGGTGCACTGGCACCGGTTCGCAGCTGCGCGCAGGACGCCCTCCCACAAGGGAAGTGAGGCGATGGGGTGGTTGGTGGTCATGGCTTCCTTCCGCGGTGGCGTTGGCGGTAGGCGCGCTGGCGGCAGGCCGGGGTACAGAACGTGGGGGGCCTGCCAGTGGAAGGGGTGGGCAGCGGTTGGCCGCAGGGGCAGCGCTTGGCGCGGGGCATGCGGGCCGGGGTTTCGTTACGGGTTTCGTCACGCAGGTCCGGCAGCGGCGGTGCGCTGGCGGCGGTGATCTGCCACAGGGCTCGGGGGATGTTGTCGGTGCCCCGGGTGGTGCGGGGGCGGGAAGGGGCGTCCCAGCCCGGGCGTGGTGGCAGGCTGGCGACCTTGGTCCAGCCGGCCGCGCGCAGGCTCGCGCCGGTCTCGGGGCCTTGGGTGTAGGTGAGGGCGCGGCGGTAGCCGGCGGCGCGGGCGGTGCGCCACGCCGCCGCGTACAGGGCCGAGCAGGCGTTGCGGGTGCCGTCACTGGCCAGTCGGGTGACCTCGACGGTGAGGCCGTCATCGAGCGCGCGGGCGACGGGGCGGCCCACGATGGCCACGGCGACCAAGGTGCCGTCCGCGGTGACGGCACCGAGGCTGAACTTGTGGCCTTGCGGCGCGGCGTGGTGGCGGTGGTGAGCGTCCACGAACGCGCATGCCTGCTTGAAGGTGAGCGGCCGAACCTGCAACCGCGGGCCGCCGTTGCTGAGCGCCGCGGTGGCGGTCACGCGGCCCGCCGCAACTCGATGACCGGGGCGAGTCGCTCGGGTCCGGCGACCTTGGCCGGGGTCTGCTCGGACGGTCCGGGGTGGCTGCTGCCCGGGGGCGGGCTGGGCACGAACTCGATGCCGCCCTGCTCGCGCAGCCAGCGCTCGCGGGCGAGCATCCGCAGCACGGCTTCGCTCTCGCGCTTCTCCTTGGCCATGCGGACCGCGAGCGGCCCGGCGGCGAGGACCGCGGGGGCGGACAGGAGGATCACGGCGATGTCTCCGGCGTTCACTGGTTCTCGGTCCTCTCGGTGGTGGCGGTGTCGAGCAGGTTGGGCAGGGTGGAGCCGAGCACGGCGAGGCGGTGCTCGATGCCGCGCCAGGACTCGGCGTCGATGGACATCAGCGCCCCGAGGGCTTCGGGGAGGTGGCCGCGCTGGGCGGCGGTGAGGGCGTCGCGCAGGTGGGCGGCGGCCAGCGGCCGGACCGCGAGCGGATCAGCGGACATGGAGTCAACTCCGGTCAGTGGAAGGACGCGAGGGCGTGGGCGAGAGCACCGACGACGTGCGAGACGACGGGCGCGAGGCCGGTCGCGGCGGCGTAGAAGCCGAAGAGGAACGCGACGATCGAGCCGCCGGCGGGGGCCATCCGGGCCCGGACCATGAAGACCAGGGCGACGCCGAAC